>JBAXZA010000083.1:0-7087 GCA_041670545.1 Eubacteriales bacterium
CCGACGAGCATATTTTTGATATTGAAAAGCTCGGCGGCACGCTCGATCTTAACGCCGGGCAGGCGGTCGACCGCGTCGGAGTCAAGCTCGGGCTGACTTTTCCATGTGGTGCGGAGCTTGAAAAGCTTGCCGCCGCCGCCGAGGGTGAACGAATACCGCGTGTGACACCGTCGGTGCACGGGCTTGACTGCAATTTGTCCGGCGTGGAGAACAAGGCGGCAAAGCTGATAGCCGATGGATCGCCCGCATCCGTCACAGCTATGTATACGCTCAATTATATAAAATATACGCTCGGAGAGCTGACGAAAAATGCACTCGCGGAGCATCCCTCGCTGCCTGTGCTTTATGCCGGCGGAGTTATGAGCAACGGCTATATAAAAAAATATCTCGGCGGACTTTGCGAAGCGTATTTTGCGCAGCCGTGTTATTCGAGCGATAACGCGGCGGGAACGGCGCTGCTCTGCGCGTACAAATTCACAAAATAATCGAAAGGCGGTATTCGTATCGATGGACGAAAGCAAAGAAGAAGTCAAAGCGGACGGCGATACGTATTCCGCTTATATGGGAACTCACGAATCCGATGAGGAAACCGACGCGGCGGCAGCTTCGGACGAACGCCGGATATTCAGCGTCACACAGCTGAGCAACTTCCTGCGCGACATCATAAGCTGCACACCGCAGCTCGGCGATGTATATATTTCTGGCGAAATATCAAATTACAAGAATAATTATAAAACCGGACACCTGTATTTCACATTAAAGGACGATACGAGCGTCATACGCGCGGTGATGTTCAAGGGAAACGCTTCAAAGCTGCGTTTCACCCCGGAAAACGGCATGAGCGTGATAGCTCACGGCAATATAGCGATGTTCGTGCGCGACGGTCAGCATATGCTTTACGCCGGCAGCCTTGAGCCGCTCGGCGTCGGTTCGCTGTATTTCGCGTTTGAGCAGCTGAAGGCAAAGCTGAACGGCGAGGGACTGTTCCGCGCTGACATCAAAAAGCCATTGCCGCGCCTGCCGCAGAGGATCGGAATGGTCACCTCTCCGACCGGCGCGGCGGTGCGCGATATGATCAATATCTTCGCGCGACGCTTCAAATGCGCGTCGCTTGTAATATTTCCGGCGCTCGTTCAGGGAGATGGCGCGGCTGCGCAGATAATCGAAGGAATCCGGTATTTCAACGCCAAGTCCCGCTGTGATGTTATAATAATCGGACGCGGCGGCGGCTCGATGGAGGATCTATGGGCGTTCAACGATGAAGCGCTCGCCCGTGCGATAAGGGAATCGCGCATACCGGTAATATCGGCTGTCGGACATGAAATAGACTTCACGATAAGTGATTTCGCGGCAGATCGCCGCGCTCCGACTCCGTCCGCCGCCGCAGAGCTTGCGGTTCCTGACGGCGATGAGATAAAAAACGCCCTTGAGGTATCTCAAAAACGCCTTTCGCGGGCAATGACAGCACGTCTGCGTCTGCTGCGCGAAAGGCTCGCCAGAAGCGAAGCATCTCATATCCTGCGAAACCCGTCCGAGCTTACCGACGAGCGGCGAATGATACTCGACAGCGGCGAAAACAGACTTGTAAGTTCATTTAAATCGGAGATTGCCGCAAAAAGCTATAAATGGCGTGAAAATTCGTCAAAGCTCGAAGCTTTGAGTCCGCTCGCAATATTAAAACGCGGCTATGGAGCGGTGTTCTCAGGCGAGCGGCTGATACGGAGCGTCGATGAAGCCGAAGCCGGAGAAGATGTTAAAATTAAGCTCAGCGACGGCACTTTATATGCGTCTATAACGTCAAAGGATAAGAATCCGACGTTTTAAAGCCGAAGGTCATAAGAAAAGGACGGATAAAAAAATGCAGACATCGCCCGATACCCCCGACTGCGTTATCACCTTTGAAGCCGCGATTGCAAGGCTCGAGGAGATAATCCGGCAGCTTGAAGGCGGCACAGCGCCGCTCGATACCTCTCTCGCACTTTATGAGGAGGGAGTTTCGCTCGTGCGAAAATGCGGCTCAATGCTCGATAACGCGGAACAAAAAATAAAACTGTTGGTAAAAAATCAGGACGGGACATATGATGAACAAGATTTCAAAGCTTCTCAAGGATAATTCGGAGCTTATAGAGCAAAGGCTGCGCGAATATATGCCGGCGTCGGACGACCGATACCGCGCGCTCTCCGAATCCATGCTTTACAGTCTGCTCGCCGGCGGCAAACGGATACGTCCGTTTCTGACTCTCGAATTCTGCCGTCTGTTTGGCGGAAAGGACGAAGCGGCTCTGCCGCTCGCCTGCGCGGTGGAAATGATCCATACTTATTCGCTCATACACGACGATCTGCCGGAGATGGACGACGACGCTCTGCGTCGCGGACGCCCGACAAATCATAAGGTATACGGACACGCGACGGCTCTGCTCGCCGGCGACGCGCTGCTGACCATGGCGTTCGGAGTTATAGCCGAAGCGGGGCTTCCTGCGTCGGACGCGGTCGCGGCGGTATCGATTCTCGCGAATAACGCGGGACAATGCGGAATGTGCGGAGGTCAGATGCTCGATCTCATCGGTGAAAAGGAGCGCTTTGATTTTGAAACGCTTCGTCTGATGGATTCGCTTAAAACGGGTAAGCTGATCGAAGCGTCATGTCTGCTCGGGGTTATCGCTGCCGGACATACGGACGACTCCGACGCGCGCCGCCGTGCGCAGACCTACGCACGCGGAATTGGCACGGCGTTTCAGATACTCGACGATATCCTCGACGTCACGAGCGATTCCGAAACTACCGGAAAATCCTTATCCGATGCGCAGAACGATAAAACCACATTCATGACCTTCATGAGCGTGGAGGACGCGCGTCAGTTCGCGTCGCGGCTTACCGATGAAGCGATCGACGCGGTAGCTGATATCGAGGGCAGCGGTGTGCTGCGCGATACGGCGCTGTATCTGCTCGACAGAAAATCCTGATCCGGCGGAGGTAATTCGATAATAATGACATCAGTTTTAGCGATATTCAATAACTATTCGCTCGCCTGCGCCGCCATGGGCTGGTGCATAGCGCAGTTTTTAAAATTTCTGATCAATTTAATCCGTTTCCATAAGGTTTCGGTCAGTCTGCTGATATCCTCCGGCGGAATGCCAAGCTCACATTCGGCTACCGTCTGTGCGCTCGCCGTTTCGGTCGGACGAAAATGCGGCTTCGGCTCGGAGCTGTTCGCCATCGCGTTCATACTTGCCTTTATCGTTATGTATGACGCCGCAGGAGTTCGCAGAGCAGCTGGCGAGCAGGCAAAAAAGATCAACAAGCTGATGCGTGATCTTGACGATTTCAATACCGACAACATGGGACGCGAGCTGAAGGAGCTGCTCGGTCATACTCCCCTCGAGGTGACCGCCGGAGCGCTGCTCGGTACTCTGATACCCTTTGTTCTGCGGGTATTTTGAAATATGAGACTCGATATATATCTGCATGAGCATGGTTTTGCGGAAAGCCGCGCGCGAGCAAAGGCGCTCATAACCTCGGGCTGTGTATATGTTAACGGAAAAAACACCGAAAAACCGTCTTATGAGGTTTCGGAGGAAACGTTAAATATCGAGCTTCGCGGTGATGTCTGCCCATATGTAAGCCGTGGAGGGCTGAAGCTCGAGGGGGCGCTTGAAGCATTCAGTATCGCTCTTGATGGTATTACCGCCGCAGATATCGGAGCGTCGACAGGCGGATTTACAGATTGTATGCTGTCGAGGGGAGCCGCTAAGGTATACGCAATCGACTGCGGCACCTCTCAGCTTCATCCTAAGCTGCGTGACGACGGCAGAGTCGTGAATATCGATAATTTTAACGCGCGCGAGATTGATGAAAATACGCTTCCGGAGCGCTGCGGCATTGCCGTGATGGACGTATCGTTCATATCACAGCGAAAGCTGTACGCAAACGTTATATCGCTTCTGTGTGACGACGGAGCGTTTATATCGCTCATAAAACCGCAGTTTGAGGTCGGACGCGGGGGAGTCGGAAAAAACGGCATCGTCCGTGACGCCGCGCTCCATAAGCAGGCGGTGCGCGACTGTGTATCGGCTGCCGCGGCGTTTAATTTAATATTGTTCGGACTTGTAAAATCACCGATAGCCGGCGGCGACGGCAATATCGAATATCTCGCGTATTTCAGATATAAACCGACCTCCGCGCCGCCTGAGGTCAATATCAACGGAGTAATATGAAGATCACCGTCATTCCAAATAAAATCAAAGATGTTATGCTTTCCTGCACCAACCGCGTCCTCGCCGAGCTTGCGAAATACGACTGCGAGGTCACGCTTTCGGATATTGTTCCGGAAAACAGCGGACAGGATCTGTACATTGTAATCGGCGGCGACGGAACGCTTATGCGCGCCGCGCGCCGCGCCGCCCCGTGCGGGATACCGATACTCGGCATCAATCTCGGACGCATAGGCTATTTAGCTGAGCTTGAGCCTGATGAAATATCGGAGATAGGACGAGTTTTCAACGGCGATTATACCGTGGAGGATCGTATGATGCTATGCGTCGAAACCTCGGAGGGGGTACGCATACGCGCTCTCAATGACGCGGTCATATCCCACGGCGTCATCACTCGTATGGCGGAATTCGATCTCATGTGCGGCGGAAGCCTTGTCGGACATTACCGCGCCGACGGCATGATCGCCGCCACGCCGAGCGGATCGACCGCATATTCGCTTTCCGCCGGAGGACCTGTCGTCGATCCGCGGCTGAACTGCATATGTCTGACGCCTATCTGCCCTCATTCGATAAGCGCGCGTCCGCTTATATTCGCGCCGGATTCGCGGCTCGAGATAATCAATACCGACCGTGAGGGAAAAAATCTGTATCTCACTGTCGACGGAAGCGAAAACTTCAAGGTCGGCTATATGCAGCGTGTGCTGATAACCCGCTCAACGATCGTCACGAAATTCATCAGAATGAAGGATTATCGTTTCTATAACGTTTTGAGCGAAAAAATGTCCGATAAATAAAGCCGGAGGTGACAACCGCGCATTTTTGCGCGCATAACAAAATGAAATCAAAACGCCATGATAAAATAATAGAAATAATCGGCCGATACGATATCGAAACCCAGGACGAGCTTATCGAAAAATTAAAAGAAAACGGCTACGACGTCACGCAGGCGACTGTGTCGAGGGATATCAAGGAATTGAAGCTTGTCAAGGCGGCGTCAGAAGGCTCGGGGTATAAATACGCAGTCAGTGTCCGCGAGGATGTCAAGGTATCGGCAAAATTCACGAGTATTATCGCCGAAACGGTCACCTCGATAGATTACGCCGAAAATCTTGTTGTCGTCAAAACCTTTGCGGGTATGGCGCAGGCAGCGGCGGCCGCCGTCGACGGCATGGGATGGTCGGAGGTGGTCGGCAGCATCGCCGGCGACGATACGATTCTCATTGTCATGCGCTCATCAGATAAAGCGCTCGACATAACCGAAAAAATTAAGGAAATTATTAAGCAGCGAAAAAAATGACGACATATGATGTGAGGCAAATAAATGTTAACATCGCTTCATATTGAAAATATCGCGGTCATAAAGAGCGTCGATATCGAATTTGGCGACAATTTCACAGTGCTGACTGGGGAAACCGGCGCTGGCAAATCGATTATAATCGATTCGCTCGGGCTGATACTCGGAATAAAGCCATCGAAGGAACTGATACGCAGCGGCGAAGAAAGTGCGCTCGTTTCAGCAATATTTTCCGACATATCGCGTAAAAATCTCGAAAGCGTCGCTTCTGTCGGAATAAATGCCGACGAGGACGGAGTAATATATATACAGCGCACCGTTTACAGCGACGGACGAAGTCAGGCGAAAATAAACGGACGCTCTGTTCCTGCGTCGATATTGCGCGAAACGGCAAAATTTTTGCTCAATATCCATGGTCAGCACGCGAATCAAGCGTTGCTCGACCCCAAGCGTCATATTGATTTTTTAGACGAATATGCCGATGACGGCGCGCAGCTCGCGGCTTATCGGGAGAAATATAAAATCCTCTGCGATATTGACCGCAGGATATCCGAGGTGTCGCGCGACGACAAGGAAAAGGCGCGTATGGCGGAGCTTTTGAAGTATCAGATACAGGATATCGCTGTGGGGCGGCTCAAGGACGGCGAGGAAGAAAATCTGCTCGCCGAAAAGAAGAAGATACAAAACGTCGAAAAAATATTGAAGCAGTCGCGCATGATCTATCGTGCGCTTTATCGCAGCGAAAAAGGCGCGAGCGCGTACGCGCTGTTAGAATATGCGGCGGGTGCGCTCGAAGCGATATCAGACGTGCTGCCCGACGCCAAAGCGAACGCCGATAAGCTGCGTTCGTATATGTATGAGCTTGAGGATATCGCGGTTAGCGTCCACGATGCGTCCGAGGTCGATTATGACGATCCGACAGCCGAGCTAAACCGCATCGAGAGCCGGCTTGACATAATCGATAAACTGAAAAAGAAATACGGAGCAAGCGCCGCTGAGGTATTGGCATTCAAGGAAAAAGCTGAAAAAGAGCTTTCCGATTTAGAGCTTTCGGATATCATACTGTCCGAGCTTGAAAAGGAAAGGGAAGGGGCGCTCAGCGAAGCTGTCATCGCGGCTGAGGAGCTGTCGATGGCGCGCCGTCGAGCCGCAAAGGGGCTTGAAAACCGCGTCACAGACGAGCTTGTCTTTCTCGAAATGCCAAAGGTCAGCTTCTCAGTGGTTTTCAAAAACAATTCCTGCTCCGAGGGCTGCGTTCGTTATACATCCGCCGGTGCGGACAATGTCGAATTTCAAATATCGACCAATGTAGGCGAGCCGCAGAAACCGCTTGATAAAATCGCGTCCGGCGGCGAGCTTTCGAGAATAATGCTGGCGCTCAAAAGCGTATTCGCGGAGAAGGACGAGATGGAAACCATAGTTTTCGACGAGGTCGACACCGGAGTTTCCGGCAAAACCTCGCAGAAAATAGGTATTAAGCTTGCGCAGCTGTCGAAAAGCACACAGGTACTATGCGTCACACATTCGGCGCAGATAGCGGCGCTCGGCAGCACACATTTGTTTATATATAAGAATGAAGAAA
>JBAXZA010000084.1:0-7067 GCA_041670545.1 Eubacteriales bacterium
AAAAAGCTCGTCGAGCGAAGCGCAGGGTTTGATGCCGAGCGCGTCACAGCTTGACTGCGCGCGCGCGGCGTCGCTGTCCCAGCCGCAGACAAGCTCGACGCCAAGCTCGGGATGCTCCGTCCAGCCTTTAGCGTAGGACATGACATGACCGTGAGCAAAGCCTATAATTCCAACCTTTACAGACATAATAAAATCCCCCAATAATTAAAATAAGAACGATATCGCCAATCTATGCGTGCCTTACGCTTGTTTTGATCCATGCGCGGCGTCCAGCGTATCGGTTTCACCCATTATAATACAAAGGTAAAGATTTTGCAAGCCCTATGCCGACATATGTAAAACAAATTTATAAACACTAAAAAGCCGCACCGCAAAACACAAATTTTGCGGTGCGGCTCTCAGCCTTATCAGCGAGGAGGTGGAAAATTATGTTCCCGCGGCGCCAAATGGCATAAGCGCAAGCTGAGCGAGCTTGAAGCACTGCTTGCCAAATGGTATGCCGATGATGGTAATGCAGAGAATACAGCCGGTGATAAAATCGACGAGAGCAATCTCCCAGCCGAAAAACAGCAGCCAGATGATATTCCCGAGCAGACTTCCGAAGCCGGACTTTGAATATACTATCTGCCGTCCGAACGGCAGCAGCGCGAAGGTTCCGATTTTAAAGCATTGAACGCCGAGCGGTATGCCGATTATTGTTATACATAGGATAAAACCGGCTATGTACCACGAAAGCGCTATCCATATTCCGCAGATGAAAACCCATAGAATATTGCCGAGTACGCTCATATAATATCCCCCGTTTATTGTGTGATCTCGCTGATCTCGGTCATGAGAATGCCCTCGTCCCACAGCGAATACGGGCAGACGGTGACGCCGTAAACGGAATAGCTGATGTGGAACATCAGACCGTCCGTAAAGCCGGTCGAGCCTACCGTTCCGATAACAGAGCCTTTTTCGACAGTATCGCCCTCGGCGACATTGGCTGCGCTCAGATGAGCATAGGTGGTTTTTAGTCCCCAGCCGTGATCGACGACTACTATCTTGCCGGAAAGCACCTGTTCGCCGACATAGATAACGCGTCCGGCGTTGGCGGCGACGGCAGTATCGCCGGAATTGACGATGTAATCGACGCCCTCGTGACGATATTCCTCTTTCGTAGAAACTATACGGCGATGTATGCCGTAGCCGGTGCGTATGATTCCGCCGCACGATTCTGCGAACGCTCCGCTCCAGTATTTCTGCGAATCGGCGGACGAATATACGCTCGCCATAGCGTCGTTGAACGCAGTTATCGTCGATTCGTTGCGCTTTACCTGAACAATGTCGGAGGGAATCTCATAATCTTGATTTTTGAAGGTTTTCTGTGTGACGTTGAGCGTCAGCGTCTGCGTTACGCCCGAGGTCGTCAGTGAAAAGGTAAAGGGCATCGACGCTTCGGAGGACGCTTCAAGCTCGGCTATCGAATCGAGATAGATCGAGATCGGAATTAGCGCACGGACATATTTATCGTCCTTGAAGAAAGTTGGCGTGAAATCGATGGCAGGCTCGCTCGCAAACTGTATTCCGGCGATATCCTTGACGTTTATGCCGGTCAGCACAACGAATTCACCTGGCTCGATATCGGTTTCGCCGAGGTAGAATACGGGCTGGGCGGCGACATCGGCGTAGAACGCGTAGGAAGCCTCTCCGGCGTAGCCGCGTTCGGTGCTTTCGTACCATTTTGCGGTGATGCTGACGTTTATAGTGGCGTCGGCGTTGAGGTTGACGTTGCCGATGTTCTCATAAACGTCGTCGAACACAATCTCGCCGTTTTCAACAATACGCACAGATACGAGATCTGGCTGAACCGTGAAGCCGAGATTGAACGAGCCGCCGACCAGCTCATAGGTCTGGATCGCCGAAGCGGTGTTGTCGATCTGATCTGATATGCTGTAATTACCAGTGTAGTTGACGTATTTCCATACGAGCGTCTGCGGCTCGATCGTCTGATCGAGCAGAGTGAGAGTCGGTGCGGAGGACGAATCATAGACGCTGCGCGCGTATTTGGTGAGCAGGAATTTTCCGGCAATATCGGCGGGTATGCGGAACACGCCGCCGTCGCCGTCTATGTAATAGGTATCGCCGGGATTTGACGAGAAATAATAGCGGTAGACCGATTCGGTTTCATATTTATAATATGTCACCTTGAAAAAATCCGCGCCGCTGAGCTGATCGGGAAGCGCGGCTTCGGCGGTCGCGGCGTTGTTCATCTCCATGAAGAACGCGAGAATATTATTTTCGACGTTCTCGGAGGTCGACGCGGAGGATTTTTCAAAATCATAGGTATCGCCGTAAAGGTCGATCAGCTCCATCTTGTTGACGGCGCTTTCGGTGACCGGCGCGTTCTGCGCGGAAACATAATAAGCCACCGCGATATAAGTGGGGATAAATAATATGACAAGCGCTATGACAGCGGCTAATTTGCCTTTCATAGTTAGGTGTCAGCTCCGTTTCTCCGCCCGCTTATATATGCCGGACGCCGGGCGGACGCGTCGGCCGGTATATTCGATAAATGATGAAAACGTGTGCTCAGGCTATGACGCTTTTACTTTAAAGCATAGAATTCATGCGTTTTTTGCTGTGTCTGCGGGAGCTTTTTTTTTAATCGCGGCATCGGACTCCGCCGTCGCCGTATCCTCCGGCGCTCCGACGAGTGAAAGCTCGCGGGACAGGATATATATTGCCATCGCGATCTGGAATATAGCGAGCACGGTCTGATAGCCCACGGTGAACATTCCGAAGAAGGTCAGCGCGACGGTCGATATGCCGTTTACGGTGAGAATGAAAATTGACGCGCAGCCAAACGAGAGGAAATGACGGGGACGCGCCGCTCCGAGCGGATAACGCAGCTCATAGAGCATATAGATCATGAGCGCGATGCAGGCGATCTGATTCAGTATCCTCGGCGGGGAGTTGAGAGGTGTGGTCATATCGAAATATGCGCTTACAAGCGTCAGCGCACCCCATATTATCACGAAAAATCCGGTGATTATGTGCGGAGTCCGCTTTACGGAAGCGCTGACCGCCTGCGATATAAAATATATGCAGGCTGGTATGGCGAGGAGCGCAGCTATGCAGGCGAATATCGTCGAAACATCGTCGGTTTTGACTGAAAACGCGCCGGTGACATACTCATAAACGCGCATAACGGCGGTCGCGGCGCATAAAAATCCGCAAAGACCGGACGCAAATACCGCGAACTGCGACATCGGCGCAAGCGAAGCCGAAAGCCTGCCGCGTCCGACAAACAATCCCGAGCAGAGCAGAACGGCGGCGACGGCGGCTATCGCGATATTGAGCGCCGACGGTATCACCGAGCCGCTGACATAAAGGTTTACCGAGCTTTCATAATAACGCAGCATGACGACGATATTCGCGGCGGAAGCAGCGACGGCGGCGGCACAGGCGGCGATACACATAAACCGTGCCGCGAACGGCGGTTTTTTAAAAACGTCCATATAAACGACCTTTCAAGCCCCGGAAAATATCATTACCGCGTTTCAGCGCGGGCGGCGGCGCGGGCTTCGCCTTCCGCAGTATATCATTATTATTATATAACATATTCACCCATATTTCAAGTATAATGAGTAAATTTATTGCCGCCAGTATCGGGAGAATCAAGGCAACACCGCAGATTAAACGTTTTCACTGCTTGAAATGCTCAATGACGCCGCGCCGCCCGCAAAAATATACATCGGCAATACTGTATATGACCTTGACAAAGCCACTGATAATATGCTAATATATACGAAGCACAGCAGCTGTGCAATATACGATTATACAATTTGACCGTTTGCGGCGATTTTGTGAACAGGCTCTATACTGAAAGCGAACAGACCGCGCGTATTCTGAAGCTGTAAACGCCGCGGTGACCGCTCATCGGGCGTGTGATATCGTATGTATTCTCAAAAACGACTGGCGCTTTGATATCGCCGCGCGGCATTTCGGTATGTGAAATACCTATTTCATCCGCTATCTCCATCTGTGTTTTTCCCCGGTAAAACCTCAGCGCGATGATGGAGCGTTCGCGCTCGGACAGCTTTTTCATTGCTTCCGAAATCGCGATGCCGTCGAGCCAGCCGTCGTCGCTCACGCCGTTGTCCGATATCTGATCCATAACGAAAACCGAATCGCCGGACGCATCGCAGTATACTGGCTCGAACAGCGATATCGGCTCGATAATAGCTTCGAGCGCGTCGGTGACGTCACCGGCTTTGAATACCGCGCTGCCTCCCGCTTCATGATCGGCGCGTGTCAGCTCGGCGGCGATCTCCTCGGGTGTAGGCTCGCAGCAGCGGGTTCGGGAGAGCTGCTCGCGCACCGAAAGCGATCGGTAGGCGAGATCGCGCACCGAACGGCTCACGCGTATCGTGTTGTTGTCGCGCAGGTAACGCCGAACCTCACCTATTATCATCGGCATGAATGTAACGCGGTGAAACGATATTATCAAACGGAAAAACTGCGGACAGCTCATTATAAAAATGAAAATAGCGCGTCCCCACGGCGTATGTGAGCGCGTTATAATATATATGAATACAGGAGTGACAAAATAATGCTTGCTAAAACACCGCCTATGGGCTTTAACACCTGGAATACCTTCGGAACCAACATATCCGACGCGATGATACGCGAAACCGCCGACGCCATGGTGTCGACCGGACTTTCCGCCGCCGGCTATGAATACCTTGTAATCGACGACTGCTGGAGCGAATACGACCGCGATCCAAAGACCGACCGCATCGTTCCCCACAAGGAGAAATTCCCCAACGGCATGAAGACCGTTGCGGATTATGTTCATTCCAAGGGACTCAAATTCGGTATGTATTCCTGCGCGGGAGTCCGTACCTGCGCCGATTATCCCGGCAGCTTTGATCATGAGTATACCGACGCGGAAACCTTTGCCGATTGGGGCGTTGACTTCCTCAAATACGATTACTGCTTCCGTCCCGACACCGAAAACGGTCCCATGCTTTACCGTAAGATGGGCATGGCTCTGCGCGCGTGCGGACGCGATATACTTTATTCCGCCTGCAACTGGGGTTCTGACGATGTGTGGAGCTGGATACGCTCGACAGGCGCTCAGATGTACCGTTCGACCGGCGATATCAACGACAGCTTTGAATCGTTTAAGAATATTGCCCTCAGTCAGATATCAAAGCTCGGCACAAGCGCTCCCTACTGCTTCAACGATGTAGATATGCTCACCGTCGGAATGTACGGCAAGGGCAATGTCGGTGCCAAGGGCTGCGACGACACCGATTATAAGACTCAGTTTGCGCTTTGGTGTATGTTCTCCGCTCCTTTGATGGTAGGCTGCGATATCCGTTCGATATCGCCCGCGGCCCTTGCACTGCTCACAAACAAGGAGCTTATCGCTATCGATCAGGATATCGAGGGACGTCCGGCGTTCATCGTCACCGAGCATCCGTGGAACCGCGATTGCAAGGTTTTGGCAAAGCATCTCGGCGGCAATGAGCTTGCTCTCATGTTCGTCAACCTCTCCGAGGGCGACGCGAAGGTACCGTTCTATTTCTCCGACCTCGGTATGCCCGCGTCCGCAGGCTATGGTCTGACGATGAAGAATATCTTCACCGGCGAAGTTACCGACGAAAAGCGCGATTACATCGCACCGGCGGTCAAGAAGCATGACTGCGTCGTTTACCGCTGCAAATTCATCAAGAAATGAATCAAACGTGCATGAAATGCGGCGCGGCTCTGACGCTGGACGATATGGGTATATACCGCAAGCTGATATCACGCGGCTCGACCGAATTCATGTGTAAAAAATGCCTGTCCGAAAAGCTCGATATCACCGTCGAAAGACTCGACGAGCTTATCGAATATTATCGGTCGACAGGCTGTATGCTGTTTAACTGAACATAAAAAGCCTCCGAAAATGTTATTTTCGGAGGCTTTTTGCTATGACTTGTTCATAAAGCGGTGCAAACGGTTAAATTTTATAAAAATGTATTAAAAATCATATTATACATTACGAACAAGACCTAAGGAACACTACTGTTTAATATAGATCCCGACAGGCGGCGCGAATTCGCTCTCTCCGCCGTCATATGTGACGTTTATATTTCCGTCGTCCGAGAGGGTGAGCGTCGCCGTTCCGGAGCCGTCGAGCAGTTCTGTGCTGATTGTGCCGTCTGCCGGAGTTTCGAGTCCGCTGAAATTTTCTCCGATACTGAAATATAGCTCGCCGGGATTTTCGCTCTCGTATTCGGACGGTTTTACTTCAAGCGTAAAAGTATTTCCGCCGACGTCCATCATGACATAGTGTCCTTCCCAATCTGAGAGAGCTTCTGCGTCTTTGTCATCTACGCCGCCGCAGGAGCAGAGCAGAGCCGCCGATATTACTAATGCGAAAAGTACGGCAAACAAACGTTTCATGTGAATTTATCCTCCTTGCCGCGTCACAGCTTCGCACAGCGCCGCGCAATGTAAATTATGCGCCGCCGAAGCAATATTATGTGCGTTCGATTATCATTCTCTGCCAGTTGTCGTCGAGGGTGACGAAACGCGCCGACCAGCCAGAAATCCGCACCGAAAGATTCTGATAATTTTCCGGATGCTTCTGCGCTTCGAGCAGCACGGCGTTGTCCATGACGTCGATCTGCATAAAGTGTCCTCCAAGAGCAACAAACGCTCGCAGCAGCCCCATGACCGCGTTTTCTCCGTCCTCGCCGCGCACCGCAGACGGATCGAGCTTGATGTCAAGCGCTGTGCCGCAGGCGAGCTTTGAGAGATGAATCTTGCAGTGCGACGCGATGACCGAGGTCGCGCCGGATACATCTTTTCCGGGCGTAGGCGAGAGATTGCTCGCGAGTATTTCGCCGCGCTTATAGCCGTGAGCGCCGGCAAAGCGTGAATCCTTCCAGTCGATCTGACGCCCGAAGGTGGAAATTCCGGCGGGGCGGAGAACGCCGCAGCGTTCCTTTACAGTACGCACCGCGTCCATATAATCGTCCATTACACGGACTATCATCGCGTCGGCGCCGGCGTCGTTGTTGCCGTAATAT
>JBAXZA010000085.1:0-7059 GCA_041670545.1 Eubacteriales bacterium
TATCGTGATAACATAGACGAGTGTGTCCGAGCTGCCCATTATCACCGCCGCGCATCGGGCGGCGAAGCTGTCCGACCCAATTCGCCCGAAAAGCTCCGCCGCCGCCGCCGTCGACGCCGAGCCGGATACCGGACGAACAGCGAGCAGCGGCACTATCTCCGGCGGAATGCCAAGAGCCGCGCATAACGGCGAAAGCAGCGACGAGAGCGCGTCCGCGAGTCCGCTCGCCGAGAACATCGAAACGGCGGCGACAAGCGCCACAAGCGTCGGGAGCAGCCGCAGCGAACAGGCAAGACCGCCGCGTGCGCCGCGTATGAAGCCGTCGAACAGATCGCGGCGCGAAAACAATATCGCCGCGCAGACGACGCACAATATCAGCGGTATAATATAATAGGAAATAAAATTCATTCAATCCTCCGGACGCCGGAATACGAGGGCGAGCATACGGCAGAGCAGAACCGCGAGCAGTGCGCAGGCGGCGGAGGATATCCACACCGGCACCAGGATATCAAACGGATCTGCCGCTCCCGCCGCCGTCCGCAGTGCAATGAGCGTCGTCGGCACGATATCGAGCGACGCCGTTCCGAGTACGGCGAAGGTGATCATATCGTCGGACGCGCTGCGCGGTTGATCTTTATGCGGCGCACTGCGCGGCGAATTTGTATGCGTCACGCTGTCCGGCGTCCTGCGTTCGGCTTCGTCGATCGCTCGCATCGCGCCGAGGGCGAGCGGAGTCGCGGCGTTACCGATTCCGAGGAGGTTGGCGGCGAGCGACGCCGATATTGCACCGCTCGCCCGCTCGTCGCGCGAAGCCGACGGAAAAACCACTCGCAGTATTGGACGCAGCACGCGGCTCATCACACCGACAGCTCCGCTCAGCCGAAGCGCTTCCATCACGCCCGACCACAGGCACATCGCCCCGCACAGTGATATCGACAGCTGCACCGCTTTCGCAGCGCCATCTATCACCGAAGAACTGAGCGCCTGCATATTACCGGATACGACGGCATAAATTGTTGATATTATACATATAAGCGCAAAAATTTTTCCTATCATATGTACCTTACCATAAAATATTTCTTAAATATAAATTTTTATATATTATATCATAATTAAAACCTTTTAGATCTAATGCTCTCGGTCACACAATATGGAAAACCGTGTGACCGAGAGCCGGACATTAATAATCGATATAGTAATGCTCTAAAAAACATTTTGAAAAAAGGGATAGAATAGTGAATAATAACGTAAAAATGAATTAAAAATTAACAAATCGCACCCAAATATCAATTTATTTGATAGCTATTGACTATTCGCCCATATTATGGTAGTATATATTCAAACAAAAAGCCATGCCGCCGGCAGCGACCGGTATTAAAATTCTTAATTATTAACGGAGGCTACTTTAGCTATGAAATCAACAGGAATCGTCAGAAAGATAGATGAACTCGGAAGAATTGTTCTCCCTATCGAGATACGCAACACCATGGATATCAAAAACCGCGACTCGGTCGAAATTTTCGTCGACGACGGCAAAATCATTCTCAAAAAATATGAGCCTGCCTGCCTTTTCTGCGGCAGCGCCGACAACGTTACATATTTCAAGGGCAAGCTCGTTTGCAGAGAGTGCATCGAAACGCTCAAGACCACCGTACAGCAGTAAAAAATCAAGGCGGGACGATTATCGTCCCGCCTTATTTATATGCCGCCGGTTATTCAAAAATCACAGCGCGCCGTAATGACGCGCTTTTTTGCCGCTGTTTTATTTTGACGCCGTCACAGTACCGGCTGTCACTGGGCGCACGCCGGACGCTTATCGCGGCGCGGGCGCTGCTTTGAGCCGCGCACCCAATCGGCGATCAGGCAGTTTACGAGGAAGCCGACGAAAAACTGCGCCGCCGGCATCAGATACGCGCTCACCATCGATATCACCTCCGCCGCCGTCGCGGTGAAGCCGTAGTCGATGAAAAATCCCACGGTGTTGACCGCCTCGCCTACGACCGCGATGAGCAGTATCGCCGCGCACGACAGCATAAGCGCTAAGGCAAACGGATTTTTGCGCGGAGAAAAAATCGGGAGCGAGGCGTCGGGAGCAGATGCGAAACGCCGCCGTACAAGCGCCGAAATTACGATTATCGCCGCGAAAACCGCGATATCAAGCGCGAGATACATAAGCGACACGGCGAAATAATAGCTTGAGTTTGCGGCAAAATCCGACGTCGTCCATGCCGTCGTGCAGATCAGTCCGGCGTAGGGCAGAACGAGCGATATTATGTACATCGCCGTCACCGGTGCGCTGCGCCGCCCGCCGTACGCGACGAGCGAAACGCAGAGCAGTCCCGCGCCGATATACGCCGACGCAAAGGTGAGCGCGTCGGCGGCATAGCCGAGAAAGGCGCAGATGTCGGCTAAAAGCACGTCGCCCGCCATATTAAGCATTAAATAGTTAAGAAGAAAACCGTTGAGCGCCGGAACCGCAAGCATGAATACCGCGCACATGGCGACAAGGCGGAAGCCGGGCTTTGCCGGGGAGGATATCCCGCGCTCCGGCGGGGTCTGCGTGTTTGTCATTATTATGCTTTCCTTTCGGGAGTGCGCCGATGGGCTTATTTGACGGCGCTGTCGTTATTTTTAACGTATCGGCAGATCAGAGTCCCATCTGAAGTATCCCGAAGGTGTTTGCCGCCGTCAGACTGTCGATATTTACGAGTACGAGCACGGCGTCGATGCCCTCGTCTGCGCAGAGCTGCTTGACGGAGCTTTTATAATACCGCAGGTCAAGTATGACGAGGTCATAATCGCGCGCCAAAAACGGCGCGACGCTGTGCGCGAAGCTGTCCTTGATGACGAGCAGCTTTTTGCGTCCCCCGATGGGTTCGCCGTTTTCACCGACCGCGTAAACGTCGGCGCGGGCGTTGTTGCCGCCGATGAACGAGCTGTATTTATCCTTTTTTTCGAGATACGAACGGTCATAGAAGCCGTCGAATTCGGTATCGGTGTCGGCAATGTGCGTTTTATAGGACATATCGCCGTTGTAGCGGTAATATTCAATGGAATCGGGCGCTATCCATTTCATTCCGGCGCTCGACCAGGTCGTGCCGTAAAAGGCGTCTGAGACGTCCTCCACCGTTATGTCGCTCATGGCAAGCGGATTTTCAATCGAAAGCGAGGGGGCGATGATATTATACGCCATGAACGCTCCCGCGCTCGTCCAGTGATGGTCGGTGCGGTAATAAAGCTGCTCGGAGCCGCTGACGACAGCTTCCGCTATCGGAGCGCGCAGGTCGATGTAGCTCATTCCGGCGATGTTTGAAAAAGATCCTTTGGTATATGCCCACAGCTTTTCGCAAATATCGGTCGGATAGAGCGTGGGAAGATAGGGCGTGAGTACGTCCTCACCGCGTCCGGCGAGAGCTACTGTATACGGAATATCAAGCTCGGAGGTCGCCGACGCGAACGCGGTGAGCGATTTGATGTTTTTATCGAGCGTCGTATAGTCGGGGTAGCCGTTTCGCTTGATTATATAGCCGCCGCTGCCGAGGACGACATTATTATTTTCGGTTTTGCAGAGCGCTATCTCGGCGACACCCTTCATTCCGACGAAAACGTCGCGCGCGGGGAATTGGTCGGAGTAATAATCGGCTATTTCCGAGGTGAATTTACCGCTGAAAAAGCGGTCGAAGTGCTTGCCCTCGCTCGACAGCGCTGGGAACTGCTGAAGATATCGGTTTTCCTGCTCGGAAAACTGCGCGTCTGGGACGATATAAATAGCCGCCGCGAAGCCGAATATTATCGCGAGCGTTATAATTATCGTCGCGATGTCGGCGCCGCGTGTCTTTTTTGCGAGCGACATTTGAATTTCGAGATTGTGCTCGGCGTCTGTCATTTTTTCCGGACGTTTGCTCATATCAGTTTCTCCTTGTTGGATTTTTAGCGTATGCGGTATTTAAGGAAGCTCTGAATAATGTGTAATTCGTCGACGCCATTGATTTCAACGCGTCGGCGAATTAATCAGAATCTGAAATAAAGGAAGGGGTTGAACGACGAGCTTACGAGGTACGATACGCCGAGCAGCATAACGCACAGGCAGCCGGCGCAGGCGGCGACACGGGTCGCTCCGTATTTTTCATACAGCTTATAGAAGAGCTTTTTGGGATAAGGCGTCGAGGCGACGCACAGTATAATGATAAACGGCAGGTTTCGCACGAGGTCGAATAAATCCGACTGAGATAAAAAACAGTTCACGCCAGCGCCGAACATATTGCCGAGGTAAACAACGCCGGCGCTCATATCCTCGAACACGAACAGCAGCCACCCGATGACAATGAAGAACAGCGCGTAAATATGCTGCACGAACGACGGCGTTTTTTGCAGCAGCTTAAGCAGGAAGGTTTTTTCGATAACGAGCAGTACGAAGAAATAAAGCCCCCAAAGGATATAGTTCCAGCTCGCGCCGTGCCAGAAGCCGGTCAGAAACCATACGATGAGCAGATTGCGGTAGGTTTTCCACTTCGCGCAGCGGCTGCCGCCGAGCGGGATATAGACATATTCGCGGAACCATGTCGAAAGCGACATATGCCAGCGCCGCCAGAAGTCGGTTATGCTCTTTGAAATATAAGGATAGTTGAAGTTTTCAAGGAATTTGAAGCCTAACATTTTGCCAAGACCTATCGCCATGTCGGAATAACCCGAAAAGTCGAAGTAGATCTGGAAGGTATAGAAAATGATTCCCATCCACGCGCCGAGAACGGTGCGCTCTCCGGCGGGAATCGCTCGGAAGCTCTCCCACAGCTGCCCCGCCATGTTCGCGAAGAATATTTTTTTGCCCATGCCGGCGAGGAAGGTGCGGATTCCGCTCGCGAAAAGCGCAGCGTTTTCGTCGCGCTCGCGGAGCATATCGTCGACGTCCTGATAGCGTATGATAGGTCCGGCGATGAGCTGCGGGAAAAGCGTTACATACGCGCCGAACGACACGATATTATGCTGCACGCGCGCGTCGCCGCGGTAGACGTCGATGGTATAGGACATCGTCTGGAAGGTGTAGAACGAAATTCCGATGGGCAGCGTCAGACCAATTGTAGGAAGCCCCGCGAGTCCGGGGATACTGCGCAGATTGATAATGAAGAAATCGTAATATTTAAAGAACGCGAGAATGCCTAAGCTTATGACGATGCTCATTATCAGCGCGATTTTCGCCCGCCGCCGCGACGCGTCTGTTCCGGCGAGGGCGTTTGCGGCGATGATATAGCCGCAGACATAGTTTACGAGTATGGTCGCCACCATGATAACAGTGTATTTCGGTTCGCCCCAGCCGTAGAAAATAAGGCTTACTATGAGCAGAACGAAATTCCGCCATTTCAAAAACCGTTTCGGAACGGCAAAGTAGGCGATCAGGGTTATCGGCAGGTACAGAAACAGAAATTCCAAGCTTGAAAATACCATGTCGGACTCCTTGAATTTATATATTAGGCGCGGTTATTTATCGAGCGCGCTCAGATCATACGGCGTTAGCTGATATACGAAGTGATTGAGCCAGTTTGAGAAAAGCAGGTTGGCGTGCGCCCGCCAAACGTTTTTCGGGCGCTTTTCGGGATCGTCCCCGGGAAAATAATTATACGGCACGGCGATGTCAAGTCCCTTGTCACGGTCGCGGAAATATTCGCGCCCGAGGGTGTCAAAGTCGTATTCCGAATGACCGGTGACGAAAAACCGCTTATTATCGGTGTCGGCGACGAGATAAACTCCGGCGATATCGGAAGCCGCGAGGATATCGAGCTGCGCTGCGCGTTCGATATCCGCAGCTCTTACCTCGGTATGCCGCGAATGTGGCGCGTAAAACTGTTCGTCGAAGCCGCGCACGAGCGGGTGCGAGGGGGCGAGTGTATTATGCGCGAACACGCCGAACATTTTATGTTCGAGCGGATATTTCGGTATTCCGTAATGATAGAAAAGTCCCGCCTGAGCCGCCCAGCAGATGTGGAGGGTGGAGAATACGTGCGTCGACGACCACTGCATGATGTCACACAGCTCCTCCCAGTAGCCGACCTCGGAAAATTCCATCTCCTCGACTGGCGCGCCGGTTATGATGAGTCCGTCGAAGCGCTCTCCGCGGACGTCGTCGAAGTTTTTATAAAAGGCGTTCATATGTTCTTCGGAGGTATTGCGCGACACATAGGACGCGGTGCGCAGAAGCGTAAGCTCGATCTGAATCGAGGTGTTCGAAAGCACGCGTATAAGCTGCGTTTCCGTGGTGATCTTTGTGGGCATGAGGTTGAGCACCGCGATGCGCAGAGGGCGGATATCCTGATGCAGCGCGCGGGTTTCGTCCATGACGAAAATATTCTCGCCCTCGAGAATTCCGCGCGCGGGCAGGGCTGACGGTATTTTAATCGGCATTGAAAAATCTCCTGTTTTATTGCTTATTTAATGTTAGGCTGACATCTATCGCCGGATCTCGCCGCTTGAATTGCGCAGCAGGACGTTTTTGCGAACGTTTTTGCGCGAATGACGTTTTTGCGCGAACGTTTACGCTCGCGGGACGTTTTCGCGTAGGTTTACGCGGAAGAATCCGAAGGGTGCGGGACGCGGCGGCGCCCCTCACCCCTCGGACTCCCCGTTCCCCGCTTGGATGCGCAAAATACGTGCGGCACTCCCGCGTGTGAGCGCACTATGCAAGATGAAGTCTCGTTAATGCCGCTGTTTCTCTCCAAGCGTGGTGTGGCGCAGCCGCACCAGCAGAGATGTGTACCCTGATGCGGTTGACGATGGCGTCGTTCATTCAGCGCGAAAATGAGTGTCGCAACAAACGCCGCCGTCGCTACCCGACCTCGGACAAACACATCGAGCAACGCGAGCCGAGCGCGGCGCATTTTGACGCCTGCGCAGAATATGCGGCCCGTGTAAACGCCACCTTTGTGCGCACTTCACACGCGGGAGCCGCGCCTTATAAAGCGCACCGTTCCAAGGGAAAGCGGGAGAGTCTGAGAGGACGGAAAACCGTAGGGTTGTCCGTCCTTTCAGGTTCGTCACTCGTTTCGCAAACGAAAAATCAGCGATAAA
>JBAXZA010000086.1:0-6999 GCA_041670545.1 Eubacteriales bacterium
ACCGGTCATGTCCTGCATGAGGACGCGCTCACCTGTCAAACCGCGCCGCACGGCTCGCTTATGCGTTTTTATCAGTACATGGGCGCGCCCGGCGTCGATGTTCTCAGCGAGGGCAACCGCTGCTACTGGATAGTCAAGCAGCTCAATTCAGCCGCGCGTCAGCTTGGCAAAAAGTGGCAGCTTTCCGAGCTTTACGGCTGCACCGGCTGGCAGATGAATCTGCGTTCGCATAAAGCGGTCGGAGACTGGCAGGCGCTGCTCGGCATCAATCTGCGCTGTCAGCACCTTTCGTGGTATACTATGGAGGGCGAATCCAAACGCGATTATCCAGCAAGCATACTGCATCAGTCGCCGTGGTATCACGATTACAATCTTGTCGAGAGCTATTTCGCTCGTTTCGGCGCCATCATATCGGAGGGCAGTCCGCGCTGCGACGTTTTGGTGCTGAATCCTATTGAAAGCGTCTGGTGCCAGACCTACATGGGCTGGTCCCAGTGGATATCAAATCAGTCGCCCGACGTCGATATCATCGAACGCCGCTACACCGATACCTTCAATATCCTTACAAACAATCACATCGATTTCGATTACGGCGAGGAACAGATGATGGCGTCCATGACTGCCATCGCCCGCGACAGCTCCGGTCATACCGTTCTGCGCGTCGGCAAGGTATCCTACCGCGTCGTCGTCGTCACCGGTATGCTCACCATGCGCCGCTCGACGCTTGAGCTGCTGCGAAAATTTATAACGGCGGGCGGCAAGGTCATCTTCGCCGGAGAGCTGCCGTCGTATATCGACGCTAAGCTGTCCGATGAGATCCGTGAGCTGGCACGTCACGCCACGCTCGTCAGCTTCGGCGAGGAAGCGGTCGTTTCGTCCGTCCGCGCAGCTTCCTCCTGCTATATCGACGTCACCTCAGACGGCTGCGCCGCAAAGGAAGTTATGACCCGCGTAATCGATTACGGCGACGGAAGCACCGCAGTCGTGATGCTCAATACTAACCGCGAAAAACCCACAGGCGGACTTCGCGTTTCGATACATACGCCCCGTCCCGCTTCTGTTGAGGAATGGGATATGCTCGACGGCAGCCGTTACGACGCCAACGCCGGTACACACTCGTCAAACGGCGTCACAGTGATCGAAACATCGCTCGACGCCGCCGGTACGCGAGTGTTCATGCTCAGTCCCGAACGCGATTCGTCCTGCCCGCCGCGCCGCGCTTATACCGAGGTATCCGAAGCCGCGATCGATGGTGATTTCGACTATTCGCTTGACGAGCCGAACGTCTGTGTCCTCGATTTCGCACGCTGGCGCTGGACTGACGGAGAGCATGACGGTGGCTGGCACAGCGAACGCGAGGTGCTGAAAACCGATCAAAGCGTTCGTGATGATCTCGGAATCGAACGGCGCGGCGGTGAAATGCTTCAGCCGTGGTATGCAAAGCTGCACGATACAAAAAAATACGGCGAGCTTGAGCTTGAATATGAGTTTTACTCCGAAACAGATCAGACTGACAAGCTTTTCCTAGCTGGTGAGCGCCCTGAATACAACGAATATTACCTTAACGGCGTTCGTCTTACCTGCCCAGACCGCGACAGCTTCTGGATTGACAACGCGTTCAAGAAAATGCCGATTCCGGAGGGTACGGTCAAGGCGGGACTCAATATCGTCACAATTCGCGTGACATTTATGCGCACCACGAACATCGAGGCGCTCTATGTCATCGGTAAATTCGGCGTCCGCCTTGACGGTCACAAAAAAACGCTCACTCCTCCTCCCGAAAAGCTCGGACTTGGCAATCTTATCGATTACAATCTGCCGTTTTATACCGGAGCGGTCACCTATACGATCACACCGGAGTGCTATTCCGGCTTCACCCCCGCTGTCGGAGAGAGAATCCTGCTCCGCGCGGCTTCATTCGTCGGCTCGCTCGTGCGGATTTATGACGGCGAGCGCGTGACCAAGCTCGCATGGGAACCTTACGAGGCAGACATTACCGACGCGGTGCGCGGCGGACGCAGCGTCTATGTTACCCTCGTAGGGACACGGCGCGACACCTTCGGGCCGCTCCATCTTGTTCCTCTCTACCACGGCGCGTATGGTCCCGGTCATTTTGTGACCGAGGGACAGTCGTGGACGGACGATTATAACCTCATCGACAACAAGCTCGGCGCTCTGACGCTGGTCAAGGTCAAATAATAACTAACAAGCTATCGCATTTTTAATATTTATAATATGAATTGTTAATTACTGGCATTGCATTAATAAAAAGCACATCGGATATGTTTGATCCGATGTGCTTTTTTTGTGAAATTTTACAAAATTCTCAAATTCCCGATTTTCCGATATTTCTTATACGTTCGCAGGCAAGCGCGGTCTGAGCGGCATTACCGAACGAGGTCAGACGGAAATACCCCTCGCCGTTTCGTCCGAAGCCGATGCCGGGAGTGCCGACGACGTTCGCTTCCTTGAGAAGAAGGTCGAAAAATTCCCATGATTTCATGCCGCCGGGACAGCGCAGCCACACATACGGCGAGTTTTTGCCGCCGGTATAGGTTATTCCCATATTGTCAAGCTCCGCCATTATCGTTTTGGCGTTGGCGCGATAGTAATCGATCGAAGCCGCGATCTGCTCTCTGCCCTCCGGCGTGAAAACAGCCTGAGCGCCCCGCTGTACGATATACGGAACGCCGTTGAATTTGGTCGTCTGACGACGCAGCCATAATTTATTCAGTTCTCTGCCTCCGATTTTCAGCGCGTGAGGTACTGCCGTGTAACCGCAGCGCGTTCCGGTGAAGCCCGCCGTCTTTGAAAATGAGCAGAATTCGATCGCACATTCTCCAGCACCCTCTATTTCATAAATACTTCGTGCGAGTCCGTCCTCGCCGGCACAGTCGTCCTCATGAATGAACGCTTCGTACGCTGCGTCGAAAAGTATCACAGCGCCTTTATTTATAGCGTATGTCACCCATTCCTTAAGCTGTTTTTTCGTATAAACCGCACCGGTCGGATTGTTAGGAGAACAAATGTAGACAATATCACAATCAATATTATTATCCGGCATCGGTAAAAAACCGTTTGCTTCATTAGCGTCGGCAAAAATGACGCGCCGCCCCGCCATAATATTGGTGTCTACATAAACCGGATATACCGGATCCGGAACTAAAACGGTATTATCCGAATCGAAAAGATCGAGAATATTGCCGAGATCGCTTTTCGCTCCGTCGCTTATAAATATTTCATCATCGGCGAGCGCAACGTTTTTTTCGGCGTAATAGCGCGCTATCGCGCCGCGCAGAAAATCATAGCCCTGCTCCGGACCGTAACCGCGAAACGACGAGGAATCGCCCATCTCGACGGCGGCACTCTTCATCGCGTCGACGACGCATGGGGCGAGAGGACGCGTCACATCGCCTATGCCGAGCCTGATTATTTTCGCATTGGGATTGGCAGCGGAATATTCGCGCACACGCTGAGCTATCTCGGAAAACAGATAGCTGTCCTTTAATCTAAAATAATTCTCATTCAGCTTCATATAATAACCTCACAGCCGCGCGGAGAGCGCGCTTTCGACAAATTGGCGGAACAGCGGATGCGCTCTGTTCGGCCGGCTCTTGAATTCCGGATGGAACTGCACGCCGACAAAAAAACGTTTTCCTGGTATCTCGATCGTTTCGACGATATGACCGTCCGGCGAGCAGCCGCTGACGACAAGTCCCTTTTCGGTGAGCAGGGCGCGGTAATCATTGTTGAACTCATAACGATGGCGGTGACGCTCGGTGATATCGGTTTTGCCGTACGCGCGCTCCATCATTGTGCCGGACGATATATGGCAGGGATAACTTCCCAGCCGCATCGTGCCGCCTTTCGATATCCCATCATACTGATCGGGCATAAAATCGATCACCTTATGCGGCGTTTCCTCGTCGAATTCGCCGGAATTCGCGTCGGAAAGTCCGCAGACATGGCGGGCAAATTCTATGACCGCTATCTGCATTCCAAGACATATACCGAGATACGGGATGTCCTGCACGCGCGCGTATTTCGCTGCCGATATCTTTCCCTCTATGCCGCGGTTACCAAATCCCCCGGGAATCAGTATACCCGCGCAGCCGCCGAGTATTTCAGCAGCGTTTTCGTCGGTGATGCTCTCGCTGTCCACCCATTCGATCTCAACGACGGCGCAGTTTTCATAACCGGCGTGCGACAGAGCTTCGGCGACCGACAGATACGCGTCGTGAAGCTTGACATATTTTCCGACAAGCGCAATTTTGACTGTTTTTGTTCGGCTGTGAATCCGCTCGAGCATCTCGGTCCATTCGCTCATATCGGGCGGCGGTGCGTCGATGGCAAGCTCACGGCAGACAATATCGCTGAAATGGCTTTTTTCGAGCATTACCGGCGCTTCATACAGCACCGGCATGGTCAGATTTTCGATAACGCAGTCAGCTTTGACATTGCAGAACAGCGCTATTTTGCGGATTATGCTTTCGTCGACCGGCTCGTCAACGCGTATGACTATCATATTGGGAAATATTCCCATTGATTGAAGCTCCTTCACCGAATGCTGCGTCGGCTTGGATTTATGCTCGCACGAACCCTTTATATACGGCACAAGGGTGACATGGATAAAGAAGCAGTTCTCCGTTCCCACTTCAAACGCTACCTGACGTATGGCTTCGAGAAACGGTTGGCTCTCGATATCGCCGGTCGTGCCGCCGATCTCGGTTATTACGACGTCGGCGTTAGTTTTATCGGCGACGCTGTATATAAAGCTTTTTATCTCGTTTGTGATATGCGGTATCACCTGAACAGTTTCGCCGAGATATTCGCCGCGGCGTTCCTTGTTCAGCACGTTCCAGTAAACCTTACCAGTCGTCAGATTCGAAAATTTATTGAGATCCTCATCGATAAAACGTTCATAATGGCCGAGATCAAGATCGGTCTCAGCGCCGTCCTCCGTCACGAACACCTCGCCGTGCTGATACGGACTCATTGTGCCGGGATCGACATTTATATAGGGATCGAGCTTCTGCGCCGCTACCTTTAGCCCGCGCGCCTTGAGCAGACGTCCGAGCGACGCGGCGGTTATCCCCTTTCCGAGTCCCGAAACCACTCCTCCGGTGACAAAAATGTACTTCGTTTTGCATTGCCGTTCCTGCATTTTGCCCTACCTCCGATATTTTGACGTCATAACGCCGAAATATTTGTTTGTTCGTATATAAAAATCACGGATTTCTACGAACATATCTTTATTATGCTATGATTATAAACTCTGCTTATAGCCGATATCAAAACAATTTATGTTATATTCTCCAATTTATGGTTATATATGCCATAAAAAGAAGCGGGGGCGGTATGAATAACATACCGCCCCATCGCGGAACCGCCATAAGACGGTCAATATCAATATAAACTGCAAGCAGCTCTCTATATGGTTTATAATTTCAAAAACTTATTATATTATATCACGCTTTCTTTAATTAAGCAAGAGTTTTTTCACTTTTTTATCTATTTTTTACTCTATTGCAATACAAATGTAATATTCGACAGACATCGGTGTGATTTATAGTAATATCTTACAATTCGACAGCCGCATAACAATTTCCATCAAGTCAATAATAATCTGGCACGGCATAATATTGCCGGAAATGTATTTGCGGAGGTATTCAATGTACCGGAATTATTACGGCAAGGTCGAGATATGCGCTGTCAACACTTCGCGGCTCGCGCTGCTCAGCGCCGCCGAAACGGACGAGCTGCTCCGACGTTCCAAAAAGGGAGATACCGAAGCGCGCTCAAAACTCATAGATTGTAATCTGCGGCTCGTGCTGAGCATCATTCAGCGCTTTACAGGGCGCTGCGATTCGCCGGACGATCTCTTTCAGGTCGGCTGCATCGGACTTATAAAAGCGGTGGACAACTTCAATACCGAGCTTGACGTGCGCTTCTCCACCTACGCCGTGCCGACCAATATAACAAGGTGAAAAATAAATACAAATGAAAAAGCCGTTTGTCACGCTGACATACGGCTTCATATTCTGTAATATATATCAATATTTTGATTTGTTATAACTATTTTTTCGATATAATCACGCAGTATCGACTGCTTTTCAGAGAGCGTCATATGCTCCCATAGGTCTTGAATGCCGTCGAGCCGCTCGGCGTCTGCGATCGACTGCTCCCTGCTGCGCTGACGTTCTTCTCTTGTTTGCGCTTCGGCGTCGATCTCGGCAAGCTCGGAGCGCGCATCGGCTATGACGCTCATCAGCGCGTCGTCCTCCGAGGTGGAATACAAATTATACAGATTCCGCAGTCTGCGTTGTACCGACGCGCGGCGCTGTATAAGCAGACCCTCCACTCCGTCGCCGCCGCGTTCTCCGCGTTTGACCGTTTCTCCGGACATACGGAAAAAATCCGAAAGCACCGCGTTCTCGACCTCATCTGCCCAGATTTTTTCGTTATCACATTCGCCGTCTCCCCGAGCAAGATGAGTTTTGGCGCTGTCCTGCGAATAACAATAAATTTTGTATCCGCGCGCGCCCCATTTCTGATACCTCATTTTTGAGCCGCATACTCCGCATACGAGAAGCCCGGCGAGCAGCGAACGCGCCGGAACGAGCGAACGCGACGAGCGTCCGCGCATGACACGCGCGGCGTTTTCATAGGTTTCAAGCGATATTATCGGCTCATGCCGCCCTTTATATTCCGCGCCGCCGTACAAAATATATCCGGCGTAGGTCTTGCGGCGAAGTATCTGACTCGCCATTCGCTCATATTTCAGCCCGAGCAGACGCGCTATCCGCAGAGTCGAGCTTCCGGCGATATAAAGCTCGAATACACGCGCAACCGTTTCGGCATCTGCGTTCGGGACGAGTATTCCCTGTTTGCTGTCGTAATCATAGCCGAACGGAACGTGACCTCCGCCGCGCCAATAACCGCTTTTGATGCGCTCGTTCATACCCATTTTGGTGCGTTCGCGTATGGTTTCGCGCTCAA
>JBAXZA010000087.1:0-6994 GCA_041670545.1 Eubacteriales bacterium
ATCCCTTTTTTCGTCCCCGCGTCCGCATGGAAAGGACAATAATGGAAAACAAGAACAACGCCCGCTCCTATCATACTCAGATGGAGGCGGCGAAAATGGGCATAATCACGCCCGAAATGCGTATCGTCGCAGAAAAAGAATACTGCGAGCCGCAAAAGATAATGGAAAACGTAGCGAGCGGCGTCACGGTGATACCCTGCAATATCAGACATAAATCCATCTCCGCGGAGGGTGTCGGCGGCGGACTACGCACAAAGATCAATGTCAATCTCGGCATATCGGGGGACAAAGCCGATTATAAGAGCGAAATGGAAAAGGTCGATATGTCCATAAAATACGGCGTTGAATCGATAATGGACCTTTCAAATTACGGAAAGACGAGCGAATTCCGCCGCGCTCTCATCGAGCGTTCTCCCGCGATGATAGGTACAGTTCCGATGTATGACGCTATCGGCTATCTCGAAAAGGAGCTTGCCGATATCACCGCCGACGATTTTCTGCGCGTGGTAGAGGCTCACGCGCGTGAGGGTGTCGATTTTATGACCATTCACGCCGGAATAAACCGTCGCGCTGTCGAAGCCTTCATGCGTGAGGGCAGGGAAATGAATATAGTATCGCGCGGCGGATCGCTGCTGTTCGCATGGATGGCAATGACCGGCAAGGAAAATCCGTTTTTCGAGCATTTTGACCGCGTGCTCGATATTCTTTATGAATACGACGTCACGATAAGCTTAGGCGACGCGCTGCGTCCCGGCTGCATCGACGATTCGACCGACGCGGGACAAATTTCAGAGCTTATCGAGATGGGCGCGCTGACCGAGCGTGCATGGAAGCGCAATGTACAGGTCATGATCGAAGGCCCGGGGCATATGGCGATGAACGAAATCGCGGCGAATATGCAGCTTGAAAAACGCATTTGCCACGGCGCGCCTTTCTATGTTCTCGGCCCGCTCGTCACCGATATATTCCCCGGCTACGATCATATCACCTCGGCGATAGGCGGAGCTATAGCAGCGGCGTCCGGCGCGGATTTACTGTGCTATGTCACACCGGCGGAGCATCTGCGTCTGCCCGACACAAATGATGTGCGCGAGGGGATCATGGCGTCGAAGATAGCGGCTCACGCGGCTGATATCGCGAAGGGAATACCTCATGCACGCGATATCGATAATAAAATGGCAAAAGCGCGTCACGCGGTCGATTGGGACGAAATGTTCCGGCTGTGCGCCGATCCGGAGAAAGCGAGAGCATATTTCGAGTCCACGCCTCCCGCCGATCGTCATACCTGCTCAATGTGCGGCAAAATGTGCGCCGTCCGCACCACCAACATGATATTAGACGGCAAAAAAGTAGAGCTTGCCCCTAAAAAGTAAAAAACGTGAGTTCGACGGGGAGGGGTACGCGGCTTTTATATGGCGGCTTGCGAGCCGCCTTGGAAAAAGCCTGGCAAAAAGCTTTAATAAAAAGTTTATTATTGAGTAAGTATGAATTTGTTTGTACCGCACCTTTACTCTCGCGTATAGTGATGTGGTTTTCGCGAACTTGCGCCGCCTAATCAGTGTCCCTACCCTGAATCGGCAGCTGGTTTTTAGGCTGATAATAATTTCGTCGAACTCACGTTATTTATTAATTGAAACAAAAAACCGCGTCAGAAATTCTGATGCGGTTTTCGTTTTATTCGGTCGCTTCATTTATTGAAGCGATAAATTTCTCAGTGAGATTCGGGTCAAACTGTGTTCCGGAGCAGCGGCGTATCTCGGCGAAGGCGTCGTCATAGGAACGCTGATCCTGATACGGACGCTTTGCCGTCATGGCGTCGAAGCTGTCGGCGAGGGTAAGCATTCGCGCCGCGAATAATATATCCTCGCCCGCAAGCCCGCGCGGATAGCCTCTGCCGTTGTATTTCTCATGATGCTGCGAAACAATGTCTGCAACGTCGTCCATATCCTTCATCTGGCGGATGATGTCTGCGCCGTCCTGCGGATGACGCTTCATCTCCTCCCATTCCTCGTCGGTGAGCTTCTTTTCGGAGATGAGCGTCGCCTTGGAAACATTTATCTTACCCAGATCGTGCAGATAGGCAGCGAAAATGAGACGCTTTTTGCTCTGCGGCTCGAGCTTGAGATAATCGGCAAAAATATCGCAGTAGCGGACCACGCGTTCTGTATGATTATATGTATAGCGGTCGCGCGAATTTATGATGGTGAAGAACGATTTTACCGGCTGCATTTCGCTTTCCGTGCCGATCGATAGATCGTTGAGTCCCTCAAACAGCGAGGTGAATACCTCGACGCGGTTCTTGCGGAAATATTTCGCTTTGAACAGAGCGCTGTCCGCACGGCTGATAACGGCGGTGAAGCTGTCGTCGGCGCCGAGCAGATTCGCGACGCCTATCGATACTGTGAGCCGTCCGTTCGGCAGCAGCTCCTCGCCGTCAAATTCGTAATTGCTGACCAGAGTGCGCATACGCTCGGCAATCCCCAGCGCTGCGGTCTGATCCTCCGCTTCGAGTATAACCGAAAATTCTTCGCCGCCGTAACGGTATATTTCGCCGCCGACCGGCAGATTTTCGCGCAGCAGCTTTGATATTTCGCGCAGGATATCGTCGCCCTTGAGATGCCCGAACAAATCGTTATAGGTTTTGAAATAATCGATATCCATCAGCAGCAGCGATATCGGCGCGCCGCTTTTCGCCGCAAATTCGCATTTACGCTTGAAATCCTCATGAAAATAGCGGTGATTGTAAATCTGCGTCAGCCCGTCGATATTGGCGAAATTTTTTAAATCATCGATATGCTGCTTTTCCAGCTTGACATAGACGCCCAGCGTCCACGCAACGACGAAGAACATCGCGACAAGCGCGATATCGCTTTGAAAATATACGTTGACGCCATTTGCGGTGTATTTAATAATATCGAGTGTGAAAAGGAACACCGTCGCAGCGCCGGATATCCCGAAGCCGACGTTCATTCCGAACTCAATAGTATACGAAACAACCAAAAATATGAAGGTGAATTTGTAATAGCTTTCATACATCCCGCTTAGCATTATCGAAACGACGCAGACGGCGAAGAATATCGCTATTTCTATGATATTGACCATAATGCGCCCTCTGCCGCTGTAATCGACAATCAGCCACATAAATGTGATGATGCTTATAAGCGCGAGAGAAACGAGAATAGCCGGTATGGAGATGTGCTCAAAGGTCGTCGCGGTGTTTTCCCGAAAAAAATACTGGAAGGTCGGCGACATACAGAAAAGTATGGCGAGAATTTTAATTGTAATAAATACCTTGCGGAACTGCACCATTTTATTTTCATCAAACGTCAAACCAGATTCATCTCCCGTACCATTAAAATTATATAAAACGAACCTATCCCGCCGTTTTATTCGCGTATCCGCGCTGCGTGACCGCAGCGTAATTTTTCGTGCAGAGATAATTATATCAGATTTTCATGAAAATTGCAATGTTTTTGTTTTATACAATTATTTATATACTTAAAACCAAAAAAACGGGACGGATTTACCGTCCCTTCACATTATCCGTTATATATGCGCCGACTCATGACAGCCGGCGCTGACGCCGACAATGCTGAGAAACCGCTGATTTTGTTTCATGCCGGTATTCGGCTTCACGAAAGTATATAAATCAGCTGTTTCCAAAAGGTACAGCTGTACAATTCGCGTTTTTCCATAAAATGTGAGTTGTACGGCACCGCCTCAGAGTAAAACCGTCCCGTTTTGCCTTTTATAAGTTCTTTAAGGACTGCGGCTCCTCAGGCTGATAAATCCACCACCAGCAAGCAGATGTTGCTACAAGTGTCGCGACGAGTGTCGCTGCGAATGCGAGGGCTGCGTAAAGCTTTGTTTTCATGAGAGATGCTCCTTTCAAACTATTAAGTGGCAAATATTTGGCAACGCTTTTTACGGCGAAAACCACATTATTTTTTCCCGAAATCGATCACGCCGATGAAAACCTTTCCGGCGGGTGTGACCGCGAACGCCTGCCATATCGCAGACAATGCAAACGCGAGCGCGCAGGAGGAGCCGTGTCCGCCGTAAAACGCTTCGGGAAGCAGCGCGAATATCACGGTAATAAGAATATATACGGCGAGCGTAACAAAGGCTCTGCGGCGCAGACGTTTGATCTTTTCCGGCCGTGTTATCGGCTTGTTGGGCGAATCGGCCGGAGCGTATTTGTATATAAGTATGAATGACGCCGCGTAAATCACGGCGGAGATCGCAAGTATGATAAAGCGCGAGTGGTAATCCGCAATGTTATGCGCCGCAAAGGCGAACAGCAGTATCGATATCGTGCTGATGGTAAGGCAGCCGATATAGGTCGAGGAATGAGCGCCGCCTATCGCGCTGCGCATAATGCCGACGGCGAAAAACGTTATCAGCGCCTCATACCACACTCCGAAAACAAGACCGACGGCGGTTATCACGGTGAAAATAATGACCATTTGAAAAAACGCCGAAAGCCCGTAGGCCATGACCGCGATCTTTTCAGCGTCCGCTCCGGTGTTCGCCCCTATTTTCTCCGCGAGCTTTCTCGCGAGCTTCTCCATCTCATCTGCTCCCGGAAAGCGGCATACCGCCGCTCTTATCGTCCGCCGAAACAGCGCCGTCCGACGGCTTCTCAGCGGACACGGCGTCTGCCGCCGCGCGGTTTGCGGCGCGCTGCTGCGTTATGCGGTATATTATAAGCGAGATGAAAACGAGGATAATATTCGTCGGCACTCCGAGCAGAGATTTATATATCGGGTTGACATACTTCCCCTGCTGGCTCATTATCATCGAAACGGTTTCGCCGCCGATGACAGCGTACATTATCAGATAATTTATTACCTCGCACAGCATTATCATTATTGTCGAGAGCAGCATGGCGAGCGCCGTCGAATATATCGGGAATTTGAAAAGCGTGATAGCTATCAGAACGAACGCCGCTATTATAAGTATTGTGTGAAATCCGAAGTTGATTATGGTGATATTGCGTATTATCAGCGTGCATATGCTGAACAATATAGTCATTATGGCGAAGCTCTTGGCTTCGATCTTACGTTTATTCAAAGCGTAAACATTTATCGCGCAGCCGAGCGACTGCAGCAGAAAACCGAGTATGTAATCGATTATTCTCGAAAGCACAAAATTCATTTAAAACGCCTCCGGCGCCGTGCGGCTTCATATAAATGTGCAATCGCCGCGTTTAATTAATTATTCACAAGCATCAGCCCTGCCGCTGCGCCGCTTTGACCGAGTAATAAACGATCACGGCGCAGAAGGAATGTATCAGAATATCGCCGACGCTCAATATCGACCAGCCGATATCGATATAATCGGCGAGAAAATTCAGCTTTGTCTGAGCCGTCATAAGTATATGCAGGCTGTCGACCGTGCCGCCGAGCGTTTCCGGTCTGAAATATCCGGTGAGACGCGAAAGCGTCGGATAAACCGGCATATGTCCGCCGTTCGCCGCGATGCACAGCTTATTTAAAAGCGTTCCGGCGACGGTCAGCGCCGCGCCCGCCACAGCCGGTTTATAAAGCTTATAAAGCATTACGGGCAGCAGCAGCACCGCGATGAACGCGGTCTGAAGATATGACGCGAACCGCACGAAATACAGATTTCCCGCGATCGCGTTTATCTGAAAAAATATATATACCGCCTCGCAGGCAAAAAGCGGATAAAGCGCGTAAAGCCGGGGCAGCATATTTACTTTATAATGTTTTAAAAGCAGTACGCACAGCGCGGCTACTATAAATAAAAGCATATCAACTCCGTGCGCTCTCCGGATTTCAAGCTGCGCCGAAAAGCAATAAGGCGGCGGGCAGCGCTTCACCTGCGGTGCGCGAATCCGTCAGCCTGCCGTTTTATCCCTTATTTTCAACTACTCCGATTATAACATATAAAAAAACATATTGCAATAGTTTAGCTGAAAATCAAAGTAATTTTTTATCTTTTTTAAATACATATTACAAATTTTATAGGACTCGTTCGTAAAATCGCCGCGAAGGTGAAATTTGTGCAGACTGGCAGAGCGCTTACCTAAACGGACTGCGCATCGCCCCACTGCGATTTACCGTTTTCATTTGAGCGGTGGCATGATGCAGCGTCCGGCGGCGCGCACTGCGCGAATTTTGCAATACATTATATCCGCAGAGCTTGCGCAAAAATATCTTTTGCGGCGGGATTATGTTGTAAATATCGATAAAGTATGTTATAATGAAATGTAAATAAAAATATAAATCCGCGCGGATTATACCGCCGGCTGCAATCGGAGTAAATAATTTATGAAAAAAAGAGAATATCCTCTCGTCACCGTGACCAAAAAGGCTCAGTTTTCGCTTGCCGACGGGCATCCGTGGGTCTACGACACCGAAGTCGTTTCGATCGATACGCCGGAGCTTGAAAACGGGTCGATCGTCGACGTCGCCGGGCCTAAGGAAAACTATCTCGGCACCGGAATTTACAGCGAAAAATCCAAAATACGCGTCCGCATACTGTCGCGCGGCGCAAATGACCGCTATGACCGCGCTTTCTTCGAGCGCCGCATCGCCTACGCGTGGGAATACCGTAAAACGGTCATGCGCGACGATATTTCAGCCTGCCGTATTATCTTCGGCGAGGCCGACCGCTTCCCCGGACTTACCGTCGACCGCTTCGGCGATGTGCTGGTCACGCAGACGCTGTCGGTCGGCATGGAAAAGCTCAAGGATATGATCTTCCCCCTGCTCTACGAGGTGCTGACCGCCGACGGACAGCATATACGCGGCATATACGAACGCAACGACGTGCCAATACGCGCGCTTGAGGGACTTGAGGAATACAAGGGCTGGTACGCGCTCGAGGGCAAGGTCAAAAATCCGCCGAAAAACGATGGTCTGACCGTCACCGAAATCACCGAAAACGGTCTGCGCTTTAAGGTCGACTTTGAAAACGGTCAGAAAACCGGATATTTTCTCGATCAGAAATACAACCGCGCCGAGATCGC
>JBAXZA010000088.1:0-6989 GCA_041670545.1 Eubacteriales bacterium
AAATTCGAGGAAAATTCCGTCGTCGGGCTTTTTCGTCGGCGTTTCGGTCATGGAAGCGTAGGCGAGATACGACAGCATCGCCTTTGAATCGTACGCGCGGAGTCCGCGCAGTATCGCCGAGAGTAGCGTCAGATATTTATCCGGCGCGGAAATATTGCGGCAGTGTTCACATTCGCACGCGCCGCCCATCGCGTCGTCAAACCAAAAATAATATTTGTGCGACTGCTGTGCGAGCGCCTTTGCCAGCTTATACGCGTTCTCGGACAGCGTTTCGAGTCCGGCGGCGGAGGAGGGACACATATTGAGGTCGGGCGTACGCTCGCCCTTTTCGTTTTCGCGGAACCAATCGGGGTGGTCGGCGAAATTCGAGCGCGGCATCAGCCATTCCATCGCGTGAAGCTCATATTCGACGGTGATTCCGGCGTCCTGCGCGCGCTCGATATAACGCCGTCCGTCGGAATGCGAAAGGTCGGCGAGCAGAGCGTCGACGCTTCCGCTCCCCGGCACGGCGATCTTATGCACGCCGAGGGTATTCAGCCGTGCTTCGCGAAGCCATCGTATCCAGTCGTCGCAAAGATCCTCATAAAGGATTATGATACCCCTGTTTTTTTCCATTTTGAAGCCCCCTTAATATAGTTATGCCGTATTATAGCACGAAACGTTATATTTATCAATCCATTTTAAATATTTATTATAACATGAGGTCAAGAGGGAACGCGGCTTTTTGCAAAAAGCTTGGCATAAACCTTAAAACAGTGGGAATTGATTATGTCTGAACCTTGGTTTTAAAGTTTTGCACAGCTTTAGCAAAAAATGTGTAAAAACAAAAAAGCGGAGGGCGGCGGACGCGTCGGCGTCACTCACTCTCCGTTTTTTTATAATGAAAATCGATGTAAAATCCGTTAGATTTGCTATGGCTTGTTCGTAAAATCGCTGCAACCGGTCAAATTGTATAAAAATATATTCAAAAGTTTGTATTACACCGAAAAATTCGAAATAAAAACTCGGATATATGGTTTTTTTTCGTGATTTTTCATTTTACGAGCAAGACTTAATATTCCGTCAAGACGCTATGTTACGCGGTTTTAGAATATTGCGACGACAGCGCCGTTATAGGTCTGCTCGATGTAGGCGCGGACGGCGTCCGTTTCAAGCGCGGCGATGAGCTCCTTGGTTTTGTCGCTGTTTTCTTCGCCCGATTTGACAGCGATGATGTTAGCGTAGGTCTGCGCGGCGGTTCCGGCGGCGTCCTCGGAAGCGAGGGCATCGGTGATCTTGAGTCCGGCGGCGAGGGCGTAGTTGCCGTTGATTACCGCGATCGTTCCGGCGTCGCTGTTTGCGAGCTGCGCGGCGACTGTATCCGCCTGAACCGCGACTATATTGTAGCCGCCGTTGTCGGTGATATCGAGGGTATCGACGCCGACCGCGGCGTCAGCGTCTGCGGGCAGGGTGATAAGTCCGACCTGAGCGAGCAGGAAAAGCGCGCGCGTTTCGTTGCTGTCGTCGGCGGGAATGATTATTGTCGCGCCGTCTGCGATATCTCCGATAGAAGCAAGACTGTTTGCGTAGATGCCGAACGGCTCATAATGTATCGCGGCGGCGGAAACGAGATTCGTGCCGTTTGAAGCGTTGAAGCTGTCAAGATACGGCTTGTGCTGGAAATAGTTGGCGTCGATAGTACCGTCGGCAAGCGCTGTATTTGGCAGGACATAATCGTCATATATAACGATATCGAGCGTATAGCCTTGGTCGGCGAGGACGCTCTTTACCTGCTCGAGGATCTCGGCATGAGGTGTGGAGCTTGCTCCGACTTTGATAGTCTTATCATCTGACTTCGAGCCGCAGCCGGCGAGCAGGGAAGCGGTGAGGGCGAGCGTTATAATAGCTGCTAAAATCTTTTTCATAATAGAAATCTCCTTATATTATATTGAATTTTAACGCTTTGTAAAGCGTTTATACGTTTGGCGCGTATTATATGACACGCCGTGTGAATATTTTATTTTCGTATGCGTTTATCGGTGCGGTGAGCAAGCGCCGTGCCAAGCTCCTGAATTATCTGAACGATAATAATCGTGAGGGCGACGCATATCCATACGATATCGTCATTGTATTTCTGATAGCCGTAGGTGATCGCGATCTGACCGAGTCCGCCGCCGCCTATCGTACCCGCCATCGCGGAATAGCCGAGGACGGTGACCATCGATATCACCGAGCCGATGATGAGCGAGGGCTTCGCTTCGGGGATAAGCACCTTCCACACGATGGTGAACGCGGGTGTTCCCATCGCCTTCGCCGCTTCAATAACGCCGGCGTCCACCTCTTTTATCGAGGATTCGACCATACGCGCGACATAGGGCGCGGCGGCGATAACGAGGGTGACTATCATCGCGCGGTTGCCAAGGCTGCTGCCGACCACGAATTTAGCGACGGGCAGCATGGCGACCATCAGAATGATAAACGGTATCGAGCGGAAGGCGTTGACGATAATTCCGACCGTGCGGTTGAGCCATTTTATCGGGCGTATGCCCTCGCTGTCGGTCACGACGAGCAGAAGTCCGAGCGGAAGTCCTATGATATAAGCGAAAAGCGTGGAGAGCAGCGTCATATAGAGCGTTTCCCATATGCCGAGCTGCAAAATTCCGTTCTGCCACAGCTTTGCGAGCATTTCGGAGAGCATCAGACGCCGACCTCCTCATATTTCATATTATTGGAATTGAGCCAGCCGACGACGCGCTGCGCCTGATTTTCGTCCTCCGGCAGCTGAACGATTATCTGACCGAACGCGCGGCCGTCGATATCCTTTGTATCGGCAAACATTATGTTGACCGGCGTCTGACATTCGAGTATTAGCTGCGAAAGGACCGGACGCGCCGATTCTTCGCCGTCAAATATGATCCGCAGACGGCGGCTGCCGATTTTTTTCTCGGTGAGCGGTGAGCGCGGCAGGATAAGCTCTCGCGCTATCTCAGAACGCGGATGCGCGAATATCTCGGACACCGCGCCTACCTCGGCTATGCGGCTTCGGTCGATAACGGCGACGCGGTCGCAGATGCGGTCGATAACTTTCATCTCATGCGTGATAATAACGATTGTGACGCCGAGCGTGCGGTTTATATCGCGCAGCAGCGACAATATCTGCGAGGTGGTATTAGGATCGAGCGCACTCGTCGCTTCGTCGCAAAGCAGATATTTCGGGCGGGTGGCAAGCGCGCGGGCGATGGCGACCCGCTGCTTCTGACCGCCGGAAAGCTGTGCCGGATAGAATTTTTCGCGCTCGGAAAGCCCGACGAGCGCAAGCAGCTCGCGCGCTCTCACCTCCGAAAGCGATTTCTTTTCGCCGGCGATTTCAAGCGGATAGGTGATATTTCGCAGAACGCTTCGCTGCTCGAACAGATTGAAGCTCTGGAATATCATTCCGATATTGCGGCGGACGGTCAGAAGCTCGCGCCGTGAAAGCGACATGAGCGAGCGTCCGTCAAGCACAACGTCGCCCGAGGTGGGGCGCTCGAGCAGGTTTATACATCGCACGAGCGTGCTTTTGCCCGCTCCGGATAAGCCTATGATGCCGAAAATCTCGCCGTCGTGTATCTCAAGGTCGATTCCGTCGAGCGCGACGATATCGCGATCCTTGGTCTTATAGGTTTTGTTCAGATTTTTTATTTCAATCATAGCGGGACCTCGCAGCCGTCGTGTGACGGCGTATTTTTGTCCGCGGGCGAAAATCATGCTCCGCCGGACGGGAATATTGCGCGGTGCGGGCCTCACATTCGTCCGAAACGGTAGTTTGCCCGCACAAGAGCTTCAAATATGTCTGTCATCTTCTATATTTCTACTTTTCTTGTGGGTTGATAGAATTGTACCACGAATTCACCGTTTTGTCAATAATTTTACACAAATTTATATCGATAATTTTTATATTCACGTCAAAACGAAATGCGCGCGGCGAATTTTATTTTTTTGTGGCAAACAATATGCGGATATGGTATAATAAATAAAACATATTTCATGTGCGTTCGCAGATACGAACCTATTGCTTGTTCGTAAAATTCGAAATAATAACTCGGATATATGGTTTTTGTTTCGTGATTTTTATTTTACGAACAAGACCTAATTCAAAGGAGATAATAATTTGCAAAACAACGGATTGACGCTGAACCGTGACGCGGACGGGCTGTTTCTTTGCGGAAATGATCAGATTTTGCGCGCGGATTTCGCCAAAATGCTGCCGCGCATCCGCCCAGCCAATCTCAACGGCGAGCTGCTTATCAAAGCGGCAAAGATAAAGGGTATCGACCGAACACCAACTGCCGCCGACGCTACGGCGGGTTTGGGAGAGGACTCGTTCCTGCTGGCGGCGGCAGGCTTTTCCGTGCGCCTTTATGAGCGCGATCATGTTATCGCACAGCTTCTGCACGACGCGCTCGACAGGGCGGCGTCCGTTCCGGAGCTTACAGCTGTCGTCGGACGGATGCGGCTTTATGAAGCCGACAGCATAACGGAACTGCCCGCGCTGACACCTCCACCCGATGTGATACTGCTCGATCCGATGTTTCCCGAGCGTCAGAAAAGCGGACTTATCAAAAAAAAGCTGCAATTTCTGAAGCAGCTTGAAGCTCCATGCTCCGACGAGGACGCGCTGCTTGATGCCGCAATGGCGGCGCAGCCCCGCAAGGTAGTTATCAAAAGACCGCTCAAAGGCGCGTATCTGGCGGGCAGAAAGCCCGATTACTCGATAAAGGGAAATTCCATTCGCTACGACTGCTTTGTGCTGACGAAAAAAAGCGCCACCTGACAGCGTCCGCTCCCGAAAAACCGCACAATTAAACAAAAACGCCAAAAATCAGCCGTTTAGCAGCGCACCGGAATAAAGAAATCGGCAGACAGCGAAGGTTCACTGTCTGCCGTTATGCTTTTCCACAGGGTGTGGGAATATCCGTTATAAACGCGGACAGCTCCCGTGTTTTTTTACACGATTAATGCTTTTGCGCTTTGTCGGACGCTAAATATTCTTTGATGGCGGCGAGAACCTCGTCGGCGTCCATACCGTGAACGGCGCAGGCGTCCTCGAGCGATTCGTTTATCGACGAAGGGCAGCCGACGCAGTGCATTCCGCAGCTCATCAGTATCACGCCGATGCCACGGTCGTAGTCGAGCATATCGCCCATTGTGGTCTGCTTGGTTATTTCCATATTCTGTTATCCTTTCATATGTGTTCCGCCTGCTTAAAGGCTTATTCATACACCGTAATGCAGGCGTACGCCGCCAGATCCGGTATTGAGCTTTGATATACGGCTTATATTGCTATTTTTCATTTTTATGAACAAGACTTTTTGCAAAGCGGACTGTTTTGGTCTATATTTATTATAACACAAAACGTGGATAACGCAAGTACGCACATTTTTGATAGCTACTTACCAAAAGGTTAGTATGAAAATTCTTCAGTTTCAGTCCTCGAGCTGACGTCCGAGGAAATTCGCGGCGGTCGTTATCAGCTTGACCACGGTGTCGCCGTCGACCGATTCGGTGGTTTCGGGCGACGCGATCGCGCAGACAAGACCGACGACGTCTCCCGCCGTCACGATGGGCGCGGCGACCGGAACATAAACGCCCTCCGCGGCATCGGCGACGACCGACAATGGATTATCCTCCTCGCCGCGGATATAAACCGAACGGTTCTGCATGAGCGCGTCGGCTTCGGGGGTGAGCGCTTTGTCGAGATAATCGCGGCGCGGCACTCCGGCGACGGCTATGCAGGCGTCGCGGTCGCATACGGCGGCGGCGACACCGCAGGTTTTATACAGCGTTTCGGCATACTGCGCGGCGATTGACGCAAGCTCGCCGATGGGGGAATATTTTTTGAATATGACCTCGCCCTCGCGGTCGGTGAATATTTCAAGCGGGTCGCCCTCGCGGATACGCATGGTGCGGCGTATCTCCTTGGGTATGACCACCCGCCCGAGATCGTCTATACGGCGAACGATACCTGTAGCCTTCATTTTGGAAAACTCCTTTATAACAGAAATATAATAACGGCATTTGTCCGTGCTGATATTCTGCGCAGAGAACGCGAAAATTATTCCCATGACGGCAAAGATGGGAATCAGAGGAGTTTTTGAAGGCTTTATCAAAATGCCGGCTCACGATTTTTTATGTGCCGCGGCGCTTTTAATTTGCGTCATTTAACGCTTTCGCGCTCTTTGACGGCTGTTTTGACGCTTTTTTTCATCAGCGGAAGCAGACGTCGGCTCAAAATTACGCTCACGATACCCATCGCGGAATCGCCCGGTATGAAAACTATGAAGCAGTAGAGCAGAAGCGGCCACACTCCGATCGGAGTGCCGAGATAAAAGGTTCTTATCAGATAGAAATAAACCACGCCTATCAGATAGATAACTCCAAGACCGGAGAATACCGCCGCCGCAAGACGGCGTACCCGCGGCGTTTCCGACGAGCCGCCGTGAGCGATCCTGCCTGTCACATACGCTCCGACGACAAATCCGATTATATAGCCGAATGTGGGCTTGAGCAGATACGCGATTCCGCCGCCCTCGGTGAACACCGGCAGACCGCACAGCCCGAGCAGCATATAGACAAGCGCCGACAGCGCACCGTATCTTGCGCCGAGCAGAAGTCCGGCGAGCGAAACGAAAAATGTCTGGAGCGTAAACGGTACGAACGGCACCGGCACCTTTATAAACGCGCCGACCGCGATAAGCGCCGCGAACAGCGCACAAAGCACCATATCGCGAATTTTGATTTTTTTCAATTTCATATCCTCCGTATTTATTTTTACGCATGACAGTATAACATATACGGAAGCTATTGTCAACTATTATTTTTATTAGGTTAACAATAGCGGTCATGCGCCGCTCATCGTTTTCCACAAGGTGTGTGTTATACGGTGTAAATGTCGAAAAACGAAATATAATCGGCGACGCTTCGATATTCCACACCCTGTGTACAACACCGAAGCCAAAAAACTCCTGACG
>JBAXZA010000089.1:0-6867 GCA_041670545.1 Eubacteriales bacterium
AATATATCGGCGGCATTTTATGACTGCGCGGTTTTGTCAAAAATAATTAAAACGAATTAACTGTATTTTAGGGGGAGATAATTATGTTAAAGAGAGTATTGAATTCATCCTTAGGGCTTGTACTGATATTGGCGATGCTGCTTGCGTCGTCCGCCTGCGGCAAGAGTGCGTCGGGTGGCACGGTGACCGAAGCCTCCGATGTTACATCAGCCGAAACGTCGGCGGAAACGACTACCGGCGAGCGTCAGCCCGATGTTCCTGCTACGGATATGGATGGCAAGACATTCACCTTTGTGGTGCGCGGCGAATCCTTCAACGAATGGGAGAGCCAGGATATCTACGCGGAGGAGGAGGACGGCGAGCCGATAAATGACGCTGTTTACCGCCGAAACGCGTATCTTGAGGATAAATACAACATGGTGATCGCCCAATACGGCGCATCCGATCCGGCAGGCTCGGCGAAAAAGAGCATAAACGCCGGAAGCGAAGATTACGACGTCGTTATGGCGAATACGCAGGAGATGGCGTCGCTCGCGTCGCAGGGCTTTTTATTCGATCTGAAAACCGTTCCTTATTTGAATCTCGATGAGGATTGGTGGGATCAGCGCTCTGTAAAGCAGCTTTCGCTCGACAATAAGCTCTTTTTCTGCACGAGCGACCTTTCGATAATGGCGAACGACGCGACCTGGATACTCATGTTCAACAAGGAGATCGCCGAGAACTATAACATTGAGAATATTTATGATACTGTAAAGACCGGCTACTGGACGTTTGATAAAATGTACGAGCTGATGTCGACTGTCGCCACAGATGTCAACGGCGACGGAATAATGTCTCCGCTCGATGATGTACTGGGCTTTGCGACGCACGCTTCCTCGATAGAAGGTCTGTTCTTTGCGTCAGGATCGCATACTGTCGGTAAAGACGAAAGCGATATGCCCTATCTTGATATGAACGGCGAACGTATTGTCGGCGTGGTAGAAAAGGCGAATAAGCTCATGGCTGACGCGAGCGTAACATTTAACCTTTCGGCAAACAAATTCGGACTTAGCGACGCGTTAAAGCATCTCCAGCCGGTATTCCAGGACGGTCATTCGCTGTTCTACGGCGAGGTAATGCAGTGCATAATCCGTCTGCGCGCGATGGAAATCGATTTCGGCGTAATCCCATTCCCGAAATACGACGAAACGCAGGAGGAATATAACCATTACATACACGTCACAGCCGCTATGATAGGCGTACCGCTCACCAACTCCGATCTTGACAACACAGGCATAATGCTTGAGGCGATGTCCGCCAAGTCGATGTATACTCTCCAGAAAGCGTATTATGATACCTGCCTTGACGGCAAGTTCATGCGCGACGAAGAATCGAAGGATATGCTCGATATAATTCTTGCAACGAGAAATTATGATATAGGTTATATTTACAGCTGGGGCAATCTGTTTGCGGCATTCTCCAACTGCGTAAGCAAGGGAACGACCGATTTCGCTTCCCAGTACGCTAAGAAAGAACCCTCCGCTCAGAAGGCGATGGACAAAACGCTCGAAGAATGGCTGGGCGCTTAAAAATACTGGCTTGGAAAACCGTCCGTGAGGACGGTTTTCGCTTTTATATCGCCGGAGGTATTGAAAAATGCCGCCGAATGAGGTATCATATAGGAAACACAGCTCGGATTTAAGCTCGGCGTGTTAAAAACAGCCGATTTATGGAGGTAAGGATATGGACAGCACAGCTTTGCCGCGCCGAATTTATGTCGGCGGAATGCAAACAAGCCATGTACAGGGTATCTGTATCGATACGGCGCGTAAATATATGTATTTTTCCTTTACAACGGTGCTTGTAAAGACCGATCTTGACGGCAATGTGGTCGGAAGCTGCGGCGGGCTTACCGGACATCTCGGCGACATCGATTTCAACGACTACGACGGACGCGTATACGGCTCGCTCGAATACAAAGCCGCGTCGGCGTTTTACTGCGCGATTTTTGACGCCGGACGTATCGACCGTGTTGGCATGGACGCCGAGCGCGACGGCATTATGACGACGGTATACCTCACCGATGTCGCGGCGGATTTTACCGCCGATATGAACGGCGACGGTATATTCGACGGCAACACCGCCGATACTCCCGATCACCGCTACGGCTGCAGCGGCATCGACGGCACGTCGTTCGGTCCTGCGTTCGGCAACGTAAGCGGCGATGCCGCCCGTGATACTACCGACCGGCTGATGATAGCGTACGGAATCTACGGAAACACCGGACGCGCCGACAACGATTATCAGGTGATAGGGCAGTACGATTATCGCGATTTTAAACGCTACGAGCGCCCGCTGACACAGTCCGCACCGCATAAAAGCGGTCCGGCGGCGCCCGAGAAAAAATATTTTCTGTTCACCGGAAACACCGTTTACGGCGTTCAGAATCTCGAATACGACGCGTATACGAAAAGCTGGTTTGCCGCCGTATATACAGGTCAAAAGCAGCAGTATCCGAATTATCCGCTGTTCCGTATCCAAAGCGGAGCACCGGTATCCGGAAAGCTGCTTGGACAGGAGGGGGACGCGGACGCGCAGCTTCTGTCGCTCGCAGAGGGTGCGGAGCATGACGGGGATCTCACAGGCTATCGCTTCCCTTATGGTCAGACCGGGCTTATCGCGCTCGACGACGGCTATTATTACATTTCCAAAAACGGAAAAAAAGCCGATGGACAATATTCCGACGTCACACTCTGGCGCTGGAACGGACACGATCCGTTCGAACGTGTCTGAAATGTGAATGTCAGGCATTTTCGGCTTGTCTTTCAAGGCTCAGAAAACCTTAATATAGGCAAAAAAAACGCGCAGGCGGATATTTCCGTCTGCGCGTTTTTTGCCGCGGATAAGCGTTATATCGTCATAGCTGTTTTATACGCTTTCACCGTTTTCTATATCGGTTTCTATGATCTGACCGGCGCTGCCGAACGCCTGACGGAAGAAAAGCACACGCGGATTATAACCCTTGCCGCGCAGAGCCTTTGTGCCGGGCGTGTTCACCGATAAAACGTCGGCGAGCGTGACGTCCGAGTTGGGCTGCGGCATACGGCGTATCAGAGCGCCGTTGAGCGACGGGATCATTCGCGAATAATAACGTTCGAGCGCCTTCGAGCAAGGCGCTCCGGCGCTTATCAGCTCTCGGGCGGTTTCTGTTTCCGCGTTATATTCGGCTTCCGGTATATGAATTCCGCCGGAGGATATGTAATCGCCGCAGTCCGCGGCTGCGAATATGATAAGCTCGCGGCGGCAGATGAGAGCCGCCCGCATCAGATCCGTCAGCGGCAGCAGAGGAGTAAAAACGCGTTCAAAACGGCGTTCCTCATAAAGAAGGCTCTCGGGTGTCAGTCTGACAGCGCGCTTTTCGCAGCAGCGGAGATCGATATCGCCGGTCGGCGCGTCGTCAAAGCAGATATATGCTGACGATGTGCCTTCCGGAACGCGGCTGGCTTCGGCGAACAGCTCCTGCTCCCCGATTTTGACGCCGGTGCGGTCAGTAACCGAGCAGGAGATGAGCTTGTCCGTTTCCATGGCGGCATAAGCGAGCGGATAACAATATTCGGCAGGCAGCATACGGCAGGCGTCGGTGATATTCGCAGGCGGCAGTATTGACGAGGAGAAGATCACCTCCGAGCGGCAATATTCGGTTATGAAATTCACTCCGAGATTGAATAGGGAGATCAGACTTTTTTTCATCGTCATCAGCTCGTCGGATATGATAACGGCGTCGCAGAGGGTGAGCATTTCGGATAGCCTTTCGCGTCCTCCGCCGTAAAGTATGCCGAGCATATCGTAATTTGTCATGAATTGAACCGGAATATCAGCGGCGGCGGACGCTGAATATACCGATTGGGCGTGCTTGAGAAGCACGCGAGACGGAGAAACGCAGCATATCCTTTTTTTGCCATGTTTGATGGCGTGCAAAGCGGCGTATGAAAACGCTTCGGATATCCTCTGCGATGTATACGCACGGTCAAGACGCAAACGCCGCGATTCCTCTGAAGGTGCGCCGCCATACGGCAAAGCTTTGCGCACGCCGTATATACCCGCTCTGACGCCGCTTGAAGCATAGCTGCCTGATACCGCAAGAATATCTTCGTTTCCCGCATTTACAGTGATCGATGTGAGCAGCCGCGACAGCATACCGTAGTAAAATTCCGGTTCGCCATAGCTTCCGGCAAATTCTCCCGAACCGGTCATGGCGGTGATGCTCAGCCGCAGAGCGCGTATTTCACGCACACTTTCGCGGAAAAGCGAGCGGAATTCGAATTCGGGCATGAACTGAAATATTCGGGAGCAGAGCCGTGAAAACGCTTGTTCCCGTCCGGAGGTACGCGTGATGTAAACGATGTCGCCGCTGAGCGTCATGCAGTCGCGCATACCATTGACCGAAAGCAGCGACGAACGCAGCAGCTCGGCGGTGAAACGCTGATCGGGAATATCAAAATTCGCGAGGGAGGTTACGAGCATGGCCGCCCATACGCCGCCCTCCTGCGAGCAGCCTGAGCTGTCCACGGTGAATTGAAATATGCCGTTTGCGGCGGCGCAGAGCGCCGCGCTTGACGAAAGTCCGACACCGACCGCGATAGCAGACGCGTTTTTTGATACTGCGCGCAGTCCGGCGGCGGTTATTTCGTCGGAATCGATATCGTTTCGCCTGCATTCGCCGAAATTTTCATGAACGTTCATGCGCGCATCCCCTTTGATATGGTAATTTTATATAAAGCCTGATAGAAAATTACAAATGAGGGTTATAATCGTTATACACTAATTTGCATGAGTATATTATATCATATTATGTTTAATATTTCAATATTTTACAATGATATGTACACCCGAAATGTAAAAATCAGCAATGCGGCTTATTTATATGCCGGGAAATTGTATAAATGTCATAACTCATATAAAAATCAACGTCATAATGCACAAAACGTTATTATGAACTCCCATAAACAGATTTATACAAAATGTCGGATATAAAATAATTAAAAAATTGTTTTTGCCGAAGTGTTAGGTCTTGTTCGTAAAATGAAAAATCACGGAATAAAAACCATATATCCGAGTTTTTATTTCGGATTTTTCGGTGTAATACAAACTTTTCAATATGTTTTTATACAATTTGACAGTTTGCAGCGATTTTACGAACAAGCCCTAAATAATTTGTCGTTATGATATTGAAAAAAATGTCGGATAGCGATATAATATAAATGAAGCCGGAACGACCGCGCGCCGCTCCGGCTCTTTTCGTATTACCGCCGAACGGAGAAAATAAAAATGAATATTGATGAAATCGTAAATTCGCTCGCTGGCTGTCCCTGCGGACGACCCCACACCTCACGGCTTCGCCGTGTTGAGATAGGCAGCGCAATAACCGAACACGCGGCAGATATACTCGAATCGTGCGCTTTTCCGAAAAAACTGCTCTGCGTCGCCGATAAAAATACCCTCGCGGCGTGCGGAAATTTGCCCGATGTGCTTGAGCGCCGGGGCTTTACCCTTATCTGGCGCCGCTACGACGATCTGCGGGTCGCACAGGTCGGCGAATGTATCGCGGTCGCAGAAAACGCCGCGCTCGAGGGGGCGCTTGGCATATTATCGATAGGCTCCGGATCGCTCAACGACATCTGCCGCCGCGCCGCGCTGCTCGCCGATCTGCCGTTTGCAATATACGCGACCGCGCCCTCGATGGACGGCTTCGCTTCCGGCACCTCGCCGCTCACCGACGGCAATTTCAAAATGACCTATCCGGCGCGGCAGCCCGATGTTATAATCGCCGATACGAAGGTTCTCGCCGCCGCTCCCGCCGAGCTGAAATCTGCCGGTGCGGGCGATATTTTCGCCAAATACATAGCGCTCTGCGACTGGCGCATATCGCATATTCTGACCGGAGAGTATTATTGCGAAAATATCGCAGAAATAACACGCGGAGCGCTGCGCAGGGTGGCGTCGCTCGCCGACAGCGTCACCGGCGACAGCGAGGAAGCGGCAGGCGCGATCATGGAAGCGCTGGTGCTGACCGGCATCGCGATGAAGCTGGCGGACAGCGTTCGTCCGGCGTCGGGCGCGGAGCACGTCATATCGCATTTTTGGGAGATAAAAAAGCTCGAGCGAGGTATAATATCCGATTTTCACGGCAAAAAGGTAGGCGTCGCGACGCTCATCTGCTCAAAGGCATATCACGATACCGCATCGTCACGGTTCGATATACGTCCGGATATGCCCGATTGGGATAAAATATACGCCGTATACGGGCCGAATTTTACGGACGATGTGAAAAAACTAAACTCACCGACAGTGACGGGCGAAACAAGCGTTGATAAAATCGCCGAAAACGAGGACGAAATAAAACGAATCATACGCGAGGAGGTGCCGTCCCCCGAGACGCTCGATTCGCTCATGCGGCGAGCCGGCTGCGCGCGGACGCTCGACGATATTGCTGTCGGACATGAATTGGGGCTTGACGGGGTAAAATATCACGCCTATATGCGTCACCGCATGACGCTTATGCGGCTTCTGCCAATGCTGCGCGGCGAAGTTGATTTTGAAAGCTTTATAATTTAACGGAGGCGACAGCTATGAATGAAGCGGTTTTATTCGGCGTTCCGGTTTACCGCCTTGCGATTTATTTCATCATATACGCGCTCGCGGGTTATGTCTGCGAGGTCATATTCGCGGCTCTTGTGACTGGTAAATTCGCAAACCGCGGCTTTCTCGCGGGACCTTACTGCCCGATATACGGTTTCGGCATCGTGATTGTGGTGCTTGCGATGCGTCCGCTGCAAAACAGTCTGATACTATTGTTTTTCGGCTCGATGCTTTTATGCTCCGCGCTCG
>JBAXZA010000090.1:0-6860 GCA_041670545.1 Eubacteriales bacterium
AATCATTTTCTTGACCATCTGTCCGCCGACAGAGCCGGCCTGCTTGGAGGTCAGATCGCCGTTATAGCCCTGCTTGAGATTAACGCCGACTTCGGAAGCCGCTTCCATCTTGAACTTGTCGAGAGCGTCCTTTGCTTCGGGAACGAGAGCTTTGTTCGATGCCATTTGATTACTTCTCCTTTTGATTTTAAAAAAATCGTTTCGGAAATTGAAACCGTCAGCGAAAGCGAAGTCCCGCATGACGGTTCTCTGCTCTCATTTCCGTTTTCTTTTTCCGCTAATAGTATCTGCGCCGTGAGGTTTTTTATTAGAGGTAATTTTTGTTTATCCGCGTCTGCGGACATCGCTGCCGCGGCGGAGATAAATCGAAAATTCATCGGCGCAAACAAAGTATCTGCCGATTTCACGTTTTAATACGCGTACTATGCCGGTATCTTATGGAAAACGTTTTTAAAAAATTCATATTTTATATGCAGCATAACACAAAAAATCATAAAATACTCGTAATATTTAAGGCAATACCGCATATTGATTTAAGGCTCGTTTCGTTAAATTGTTGACAAACGCGCCGGTATGATGTATAGTTATTATAATGATATAAAAAATGTACGCGGAGGTATTTAAAATGAAAAATGACGAGCCGGAAGCGCGTGACGGCACGCGGGACGTCGATATGGTAAAAAAGCAGGAGCGCGGCGGCAGCGGCAAAGCGGGCGAATATAACCGTTCGCTCAATGATAAAATTTCGACCTTCGGGCGCTTTGAAACCTTCAGCTGTGTGATCGCGCTTGCGGTTGGCGTCGTTCTGACAGTCGTGCCGCGTGATTTTCCGGTCAACGTTTCGTATATGATATGCGCACTGCTCGCGATTTACGGTTTATGCGTGATTTTTCGCATGAACCGCAAACGTTTTGAAAATACGAACGTTTTTGCCGGAACAGCTATCATAATCGCGTCGGTCATACTCGCAATTAAAGCCAATGTCATGCTGCTGCTGCTCACGCTTATCGGAAGCATACTGATGTTCACGACGGCGGTCTACAAGGCTGGAATGCTGACCTCGCATAAAAAGCACTGGTGCGTTATAGTCTGCTCGATGATCGTCACCGTCACCTTGGGACTTATGCTCATATTCTGCCCGTCTGACAGCGAAAAAATTTATATTATACGTTTTCTCGGCATACTTCTTATGATAGAATCGGCGATGGATATCATGCTGCTGTGCGATCTGCATTTCGGCTTTTTGCCGGTGTCGTATATACGTTTCACGGCGGACGATAAGGGTCGCGACACCAAGGGCGCGCTGCTGCGCATAGCCGTGCGGGCGCTTATAATCGTGATTTTTGCCGCCGCAGCTTTTTTCGTATTCCGCTATACGGCGCAGACCTATGATTTTTCGCTGACACCTGATATTAGCGCCGCTCAGACGTCACAGCTGTAAGACGTCAGGCGAATTTCAACGCGCAAATATCGTCCGGCGTTCTCCATAGCGTCAGGGGAACGCTGTCAACTATATAAAACGATTTAGGGCTTGCTCGTAAAATCACCGCAACCGGTTAAATTGCATAAAAGTATAATGAAAAGTTTGTACTATACCGAAAAATCCGAAATAAAAAACTCGGATATACGGTTTTAATTTCGTGATTTTTCATTTTACGAACAAGACATAGGGCTTGTTCGTAAAATCACCGCAAACAGTTAAATTGCATAAAAGTATATTGAAAAGTTTGTACTATACCGAAAAATCCGAAATAAAAAACTCGGATATATGGTTTTTATTTCGTGATTTTTCATTTTACAAACAAGACCTAAGAATCCTCAGATCATTTTGCTGAAATCAGAGGTTTCTTGCCTCGGAAGGGAAAAAAATGAGAATGCTCGGAGTAAGCACGGTCGGGATACCCGGCACTGATACGGAGCGGCAGATGGCTTTGATAGCCGGCGCGGGCTTCGACTGTGTATTTACGATGTACAACAGAGGCGATCCGATAAAAAAATGGGCGGATGCCGCTGAAAAAAACGGACATTTCTATGAAGCGCTGCACGCTCCGTTCGGCGGGGTGAACAGTCTGTGGGAGGAGGGCGCCGAGGGGGAGGATTATCTCGCCTTTATGCTCTCGCGCATCGACGGCTGCGCTGAAATAGGCGTCGGAAAATGCGTCATGCACGTCACCGTGGGCAGCAGTGCTCCGCCTGTGTCGGAAATCGGCATGGAGCGTTTCCGGCGTATGTGTAATTACGGTCACAAAAAGAACGTTCGGCTCGCGTTTGAAAATCTTGAGCCGCTTCCGCATATCGACAGCGTTATGACGCTCGCCGACGGCTTCCACGGCTTTTTGTGGGACTGCGGACATAACCTCTGCTACACTCCTCATATCGATATGCCAGCGAAATTCGGCGCGTCGCTCATCGGAGTCCATGTTCATGACAACCGCGGCGTCACCCGCCCCGGCGATATCCATTACCGCGACGATCTGCACCTATTGCCGTTCGACGGCACGCTCGATTGGCAATGGTTTGCCGATAAGCTGCGCGCTATGCCGTCTGTTCCGCTCACCCTCGAGCTTTCGCGTGCAAACGGAATGTCTGCGCCGCGCGCTCCGATCGATTATTCCGCGATGGATCCGTCGGCGTTTTTCGCCGAAGCATATGAGCGTGCGCAAAAGCTGCGCGAGATGACCGGCTGCTAAAAACATATAAACGGCGTGAAATGCCGGAACGTCCAGCGGCGTTTTAATATAAAATGTCAATATTATAATTTTTGGGGGAATTGTAGTATGAAAACCGCGAAAAAAATCACCGCTCTGCTGCTGTGCGCAATGCTTACGTCAGGTTTGCTTATTTCCTGCGCACGGTCGGATACGTCCGACGGCGGCAGCGAAACCACAGCCGCGCAGACGACCGAAACCGCCTCGGATGACGCCCATTATAAGGCTGCCGTTCCCGACCGCGATTTCGGAGGAGCCGAATTCCGGGTCGCCGGAGTCGAACCCAGCACATATCCGGCGATATCGCTTGCCTTCGACTTTGAACAGGAGGACGGCGATATCGTCAACACCGCGATCTATACCCGCAACCGGCGCATCGAGGAAAAATACAACGTAAAATTCGTCACGACCTATTATCCCGACTGGACCGGACCGATACCGGTCATGAAGGAATGCGCACTGTCTGGCGACGACGCCTTTCAGCTTATCATGATGATCAACCGCGAGGCGTTCGCGGCGGCGATCGCCGGCTATGTCATGCCTCTTGATTCGATACCCTATACCGATGACGAGCAGCCGTGGTATATGTCAAAGCTTAACGATATGTTCTCGGTCGCAGGTGAGCGTCTGCTCGCTTATACCGATGAATGTCTGAACGCGTATCTCCAGACGGTATGCGTGCTGTTCAACAAGGGACTTGTGAGCGATTTTGCGCTGTCCGATCCATATCAGCTCGTGCGCGATGGGAAATGGACTGCCGATAATTTCTACACCCTCGCCGCGTCGGTGGTTACCGATGTGAACGGAGACGGCGCATACAACGCGGACGGCGATATTTTCGGAGTGGCGAGCGAGGGAGATATGTTCTATCCGTCGATGTGGGTAGGAGGCGAGATCGCGACGGTCGAAAAGGACGCCGACGGAATACCCGTATACAGCGCTCCTTCCGACGAGCGGCTTGTCAGCGTGATCGAAAAGCTGTCTGCATATCTCAAAACTCCCGGCGCGTACTGCGATTCATGGAAATCGTTCGCCGGACTTGCGGGAGATGAATCGCGCAACGCCGGAACGCAGTATTTCGCTGAGAACAAAGCGCTTTTCCGCGTCGGCTGTGTCGGATATATACAGCTGCTGCGCAATATGGAGGCGGATTTCGGCGTGCTGCCGCTGCCAAAATACGACGAATCGCAGTCGTCATATTATTCGCGTATGCTCGACGGCTGGCTTCATGTGGCGCCCATTTCGGTGCAGAACACCGAGCTGCTCGGCACTATGCTCGAGGCGCTCGGGGCAGAAAGCCGCAATCTCGTCATTCCGGCGTTCTTCGACGTGGCGCTCAACGATAAGCTCACCCGCGACACCGAGAGCGAGGAAATGCTCAATATCATATTCAATAACGTCACAGCCGACCTTGGCGATACGGTATGGTTTTCGACGATACGCGTGAACATCTGCGACGCTATCGCGGGCGGCAGGGGAGATATCACCTCCATGCTCACCAAGCTCGAAAACGAGGTTCAGAAAAACTGTATCGAAAAAACGCTTGAAGCGCTCGGCAAATAATAGCGAAAATATATAATCAGGCGTGGGAGGGCGTTCCGCTTAATGCGGAACGCCCTCCCACGCCTATTTCGGCGTTTGCGAGCATATAAATATCATGAGGATAAAAATATCCTGCTCAAACAGGCGCCGCCGCCCGATATGAATTGCGCGGCGACGCTTTCAGCTGTATGGCGGAGGAAAATATGACGCTTGCGCTGCTCTGCGCTCTCGTTTTCGTAAATGGCGCTACTGACGCCGTTGCTTCCGTTTCCTCGGCGGTTTCCTGCGGAGCGCTCGGTATGCGCACAGCGGTGCGGCTGTCGGCTTTGTTCAATTTTATTGGCATGACGGCGTCCGCACTGCTTTTTCCGCAGATAGCGGGGGCGGTCGCGTCCTCGGCGGGCATCGAGGGCGACGCCGCGCTCTGTGCCGTCATGCTGACGGTAGTGCTGTGGGCGGGCGCGGCATGGTATTTCGGCATACCGACGAGCGAAAGCCATGCTGTCGCCGCCGCGATATGGGGCTGTGCGCTGTTCACAGGCGGCATATATGCCGTCGATTTTGCCGCCGCCGCACGGCTCATTTTATGGCTTGTGCTGTCCTGCTCGATAGGCTGGTGCGGGGCGTATGCTCTGCGCACCGTCATGTGCGGACGCAGCGGCAGGCATGATGTGCTGCTGATACGGATATCGTGTGCTGTGATGTCGTTCTGGCACGGCGCTCAGGACGGTCAGAAATTCATCGGGCTGTATATGCTCGCACACTGCACAAACGCTCCCCCTCCGCTTGCGGTAATAGCGGTGGGAGCTGCGATCATGGCGGCGGGAACGAGGGTCGGCGGCGGACGCATCGTCGATAAAATATCGCGTGAGCTTGGCGTGATGAACACACGCGAAAGCCTTATATGCGATATTTCGGCGTCATTATCGCTCTGTGCCGCAAGCGTTGCGGGCGCTCCGGTCAGCACTACTCATGTCCGGACGTGCGCCGCCGCCGGAGCGCAGCGAAGCCCCGACCGGGGCATACTTCGCGAGCTTGCCATTGCGTGGGCGCTCACCTTTCCCGCCTGTACGGCAATAGCGTACGCGATAACGTTTATAATCTCGCTTTTCGGCGGGATATAGGCTTTTGCGCCGATGCCGTCAAAGCGTCTCCGCACTCGCTGCGTATTGCGGTGAAAATGATAACATATTTTACGTTTAACATCAAAGAAACGTTATTTGAGATGTGTTTTCGTTTGAAATACCGCAGAATTTACAAATTGTTTTCCCGTTTGTCAAAGGGAGTATAATATAAGGGCGTATTATTTTAATATCGATATTTTTATTTGCCGCCGCCGTATATATTTTCCGGCGCGGCTGTGACCGAGGAGCGGAGGACGTGCGATGTTCGGTTATATTCGCCCGGCGCCGCCCGAGCTAAAGGTCAAGGAATACAGCTTTTACCGCGCTGCTTACTGCGGACTTTGCCGTTCGCTCGGAAAGTATACAGGTCAGCTCTCGCGTATGACGCTAAGCTATGATTTTGTTTTCCTCGCACTGCTCCGCGCTTCGCTCACTGGCGAGAAATTCGAGCTGTCCAAGCGCCGCTGCTTTGTGCATCCGACGGCGGCACGCCCGATGATATCGGACTGCGGCTCGCTGCGCTACTGCGTATTCGCAAATGCGCTGCTCTCCTATCATAACGTCCGTGATAAGATTTCGGACAGCCGGGGACTGCGGCATATCGCGTCCTGTATGCTGCTGCCCGAGGCTTCTCATATACGGAACGCAGCGCTTCGCGAGGAGGGAATGACGGAGCTTGACGCTTTCATTGCAGAAAGGCTCACGGCGCTGTCGGCGCTTGAAGCGCAGCGCGAGGCATCGCCCGACCGGGTCGCTCAGGTGTTCGGAGAGCTGCTCTCGCGGGTGTTTTCCCACGGACTTTGCGGCTCGGACGAGCGCATCGCCGCACAAATCGGGCTTCATATCGGTCGGTGGATATATCTTGTCGACGCCGCCGACGATTACGGCGACGACCGCCGCACAGGTTCGTATAATCCGTTCGCCGAGGAGGATGCCGCCGCGCCGGATAACGCTGCTGCGAGCGAAAAAAACGCTGTGAACGTCAGCTGCCGGTGCAAAAATAAGCAAAAGGCGATGCCGGAGCGCTGCGACGAGCTTTTCGCCTCACTGCGGCTCGAGATGAGCACGGCGGCGGCGGCGCTCGAGCTTATCGATTTCCGGGACGAGGGAGTCGCGGCGATACTGCGGAATATTATTTATCAAGGCTTGTCCGATCCGCTTTACGCGGCGGGCGGAATATTCAAAAACGCGCTGAAGGAGAAGGACGGAGCAGTTTTCACCGTCCCAAAGGATATATGACCGACCCTTATAAAGTTCTCGGAGTTTCGCCGGACGCGACCGACGACGAGGTCAAAAAAGCATATCGCGATCTCGCGAGAAAATACCATCCCGATACCTATGTCAACAATCCGCTCGCCGATCTCGCTCAGGAAAAAATGAAGGAGATCAACGAAGCGTACGACGAAATACAAAAAATGCGCGCTTCCGGCGCGAAAAATACCTCATCTCAGACCGGAGGGCAGAGCGGCAACAATTACAGCGGCGA
>JBAXZA010000091.1:0-6860 GCA_041670545.1 Eubacteriales bacterium
ACAGTAAGGCTCATTCCGGTGCCGGAAAGCTCGTCTATAACCTCGCCGTCGATCGACGCGGTATAATCGAAGCTGACCATATCGCCTTCGGCGACGGTTCCGTCATAACGGTTGTCTACTGTGGAATTCTGGCTGAGTATCGTATTTATGCGGGTATCGATCTCGTCGGAGGTTACCGCGGGGTTATCGAGCGTTATTTCGATACCGATATACTTCGGCAGAGTGCAGAACGCGGAAAGATCGTAGTCATAATCCAGAGTAGAACCGTCGCCTGTATCTATGGAAGTTGGATCGGCTTTTTTTCCGGTTTCGCCGCCGCAGGAGGAGAGAATGAGCGAGGAAGCGCAAAGCAGTGCGCAGAGCAGGCATAAAAATGCTTTTGTACAATTTTTCATTGGTATTTCCTTTCAAAATGGGCGGCAGCCGGCGCAATGCGCTGCATCGGGCAAACCCTTTGTTACTATGACTTGTTAGTAAAAAATCGCTGTAAACTGTCAAATTGTATAAAATATATTGAAAAGTTTGTGCTGCACTGAAAAATCAAAAGTATTAACTTGGATATATGTTATATATTTCGTGATTTTTCATTCTACGAACAAGACCTATATAACCTTATTTATAACATATATTTATTATAAAAATAAGAATATTTACGTTAATTTACATTTCATACACAAAAATCACATTGCCGTCACATAAAGCTGCCTCAACGTTTTTGAGGCGGCGTTCAGCCTATGTATTCGCGTTTGACGCGCGGCGTAAGTATGCAGGTGCATTCGTAATCGATGGTATGAGCGGCTGCGGCGAAAGCTTCAACAGGGTTGTCCTCGCAGAATATATCGACCTCATCAAGCATGGAAACATCGCCGCCCGTGACGTCGAGCATACACTGATCCATACAGATACGCCCGATTATCGGATATTTTTTGCCGTTGATCATCATGCTCATACTGGAATACGCGCGGACAAAACCGTCGCCGTAGCCGATCGGCACAGTGGCGGCGGTAATATCGCGCTCCGCATGGTAGGACGCGCCGTAGCTGACAGTTTCTCCGGCGCACACCGTATGAAGATTGGTGACACGGCTGCGCAGAGTCATCACATGGGCGAGTCCGAGCGAGCGTATGTCGGTCATAGTGTCCGACGGCTGCATACCGTAGAGAATAACGCCAGGGCGGACGATCTCAAGCCGTGTCTGGGGAAAATTGATAATAGCCGAGCTTGCGGCGATGTGACGAAGCTTTATATCGACGCCGGCGGTATGCAGCGCCGATATAAAACCGCTGAAGCGTTCGAGCTGACGCGCAGTCATCTCTTTTTCAGGCTCGTCGGCGCAGGCGAAATGAGAAAACGCTCCCTCGGCGTAAAAATGAGGATCACGCGCCGCTTCTGCCGCCTCGGATATTCCTTTTTCGTCGCAGGAGAAGCCAAGACGGTTCATTCCGGTGTCAATTTTAAGATGGATTTTCAGCTGTGCGCCGGCAGGAACATATTCCGAGAGCATATGTGCGTATTCGGCGCTGTAAACGTTCTGCGTAATATTATAGCCGCAGAGCTGCGGCGCGAGCTGCGGCGGAGTGTGACCTAAGATCAGAATATCGCTGTCGCCGACGTATCTGCGCACCTCGACGGCTTCCGCAATATGCGCGACGCCGAACCGACGCGCTCCGGCTTCATAAAGCGCAGAGGCGCAGCGTGCGGCGCCGTGACCGTAGGCATCGGCTTTGACGATGGCGAGCGGTTCACTCGACGGCGCCATGGCGCGTATCAGCTCAAAATTTCGGCGGAGAACGTTAAGATCGATATATGCGCGTGTATAATTTGACAAATCTGGTTCGTTGTACAATTTTATCGGTCCAATCTTGTAAAAAATGGATAATAGTGGTGAGGAAGTTTGTCAGCCCTCCGGATAGGTTATCGAAGAAACGTCGAGCGTGAGCATAGTTCCGCCGGTGAGCGGATATTTTTCGCTGTCCGCTCTGATTGCAGCGAAAAAACGAACCGGAGAGCCGTCCTCGCCGTAATAGACGCATATTTCTCCGCTCTCGGAGGAAAAAACAACGCTGTTGAGCTTCACCGAGCCAGCGGAAATTTTATCGGCGGACGTCATATCCTCCGCCGTGATCGAAAACATCGATACGACGGCGCGCGCGGTTTCGGCGACTCCGTAAGCGATGGGAAATTCAAGCTCACCGAAGCGCATAATACAGCCGTCGGGTGAAATTGTAACGCAGAGTCCGGAGATGCGTTCGGGTGAAGCAAAACGCAGAACGCCGTTCCCCTCGCCCATAAGCGACAGAACAACGCCGTATTCGGTACTTTCGCCGCCGCAGACAGCCGTAAGCGAACCGGCGACCTCCATCGGGAAGCGTCGGAACGCAAGCCGGTCGGGCTGAGCCGAAGCGCAGGAGGATACGAGCAACACGGCTGATATCAGCAGTGCCGCGGCGCGAAGAATAAAGCGCGGACGTTTAATAAAAGGTGAAAAAGCAAGCGGTGCTTTCAGCGATGATGAATACAGCATTGTAATCGCCCCCGAAACGAAATGTGACCGGATATGTTGAAAAACAAACTTCGGTAACATTTTATTCGGGAGCGACGGCTGATATTACAAACGCGGACGGCGCCAGGCGCTTCGCGGAGATTATTTTGACATTGTGCGAATGACGGTGGATTTGTTGTAAAGCTTCGCAAGGCTGAGTATCTTGTTTGTCGGCTCAAAGAAAATAACGCTTCGTTCGCCGCTGTCGTCATTGAAGGTGCCGTAATAGCAGTCAGGCGCGGTGAGCGAGGAAACGGCTTCATAGCGGTTTTTGATCGACGGATCGTCTGCCGCGGAGGTATATTCGCCGCTGTAAGGCGCGATGACGCTCATATCCTTGAATTTGACCTCGAGCCATGATTTGCGGCGCTCGTTGCCGTAAACGATGTCGACGCGCAGACTGCCGCTTACCACGGCGTATTCATATTCGATATCGACATAGCGGAAAAAATAGCGGAGAATAAAGACGTCGACCAGTAAAAATACCGGCGTCATCCATAAAAGGGGGCTGAGAACCTTCACAGAAGCCCCAAGCAGGAGCGGGATTAGCGGAAAAAGGATCAGACCAGTTCGCACGAGAATACGTTTTAAGCGGTAGACTCCTTCTACCTTTTTGCGGACACGGTGTTCGGCGGTATTAATTACGCCATCATCCATTGCGTTGCCCTCCGTTTACGTCCGGTCGCGAATAAATATTTTTTACGATGAAAATCGAGAAAAATAAGCCGCAGGACGCTCTTTTAACAATATTTTATTCATTATAACACGATACGCAAGAAATTTCAAGAGATTTTTACAAATTGCCTATTGCCAAAACAGCCGCTTCGGTGTATTATAATAACAGAAGATGATATAAAAGGAGAAGCTTTGCATCTGCGTAAGCTTAACCTTTTATTACCAACCATTTTAAGGACAGGAGAAAACAAATGAGAGCGATAATAACGGTCACCGGGCGTGACAGCATGGGAATAATAGCAAAGGTAAGCGGCGAATGCGCGCAGTTCGGCGCTAATATAATAGATATCTCCCAGAGTGTTCTGAAGGAATATTTCGCGATGATAATGCTCTGCGAGATCGACTCCCTCGCTATACCCTTCACTGAATTTGTCGATAAAATGTCGGAGCTCGGTCATAAATGCGGTCTTGAGATACGCACTATGCACGAGGAAATTTTCAACTCTATGCACCGCATATGATCGGCGGAGGTAAGTTGAATTGATAAACAGCTATAATATGACCGAGATCCTCGAAACCATCAATATGATACGCGAGGAAAATCTCGATATACGAACAATAACCGCCGGCATTTCGCTTTACGACTGTGTAAGCGAGGATGCGGCGCGTTTCTGCGATAATATTTATGATAAGATCACCCATGTCGCCGAAAAGCTGGTAAAAACCGGCTGTGACATCGAAAAGGAATACGGTATTCCGATAATAAACAAGCGCGTTTCGGTCACTCCGCTTTCGCTTGTCGGCGGAAAACTGACGAGCGACGGCTATGTTATGGCGGCAAAGGCGCTCGACCGCGCCGCAAAAACCCTCGGCATCAATTTTATCGGCGGCTTTACCGCTCTTGTTCAGAAGGGCTTTACGAATTCCGCGTCCGCACTGCTCGACGCCATTCCGCAGGCGCTCTCCGAAACCTCGCTCGTCTGCTCGTCTGTAAACGTCGCGTCGACCAAAGCGGGAATCAATATGGACGCCATCGCGCGCGTCGGTAAGATCATGCGCGACCTTGCATATCTCACGCGCGACGATAATTCTATCGGCTGTGCGAAATTTGTCGTGTTTGCCAACGCCGTGGACGACAATCCGTTCATGGCGGGGGCATTCCACGGGGCGGGTGAAGCGGAAGCCGCTATCAACGTCGGCGTTTCCGGCCCGGGCGTCGTATACAGCGCGATAAAACGCGCCGGAGACTGTCCGCTTGACGAGCTTGCAGAGCTTATCAAGAAAACGGCGTTCAAGATAACGCGAATGGGTCAGCTTGTCGCCTGCGAAGCCTCGCGCCGCATGAATATTCCGTTCGGCATCGTCGATCTGTCGCTCGCCCCCACTCCGGCGGTGGGCGACAGCGTCGCGCGCATACTGGAGGAAATGGGACTCGAGATGTGCGGTGCGCACGGCACGACGGCGGCTCTCGCGATGCTCAACGACGCGGTTAAAAAAGGCGGCGTCATGGCGTCGTCGCACGTCGGAGGTTTATCCGGCGCGTTTATTCCTGTGTCGGAGGACGAGGGCATGATAGCCGCCGCCGCCGCAGGTTCGCTCACGCTCGAGAAGCTCGAGGCAATGACCGCCGTCTGCTCGGTCGGACTCGACATGATAGTAATCCCATACGACACGCCAGAAGCAGTAATCTGCGGCATAATCGCCGATGAGGTAGCCATAGGCGTAGTCAATACCAAAACGACCGCTGTAAGACTTATTCCGGCGTATGGCAAGAAAATAGGCGACAGCGTCAACTTCGGCGGACTGCTCGGTTATGCGCCGGTTATCGACGTCAATATGCGCTCGCCAGAACGCTTTATAAAACGCGGAGGACGTATCCCAGCACCGCTTCACAGTCTGAAAAACTAACATAAAACCATGCTGTAAAAAAACCGTATCAAAAGATACGGTTTTTTGTATATTAGCACATATATATCCAAAGCAAAAAAGGAAAGTAGATATACTCCTTTTTAAAGTTTTCGCCAGGCCTTTTCCAAAAGGTCGCGTCCCTCGTTTCTTATCAATCATTCAATATGCGTTTTAAAGCGGACGCGAGCGAGGGATGACGTTCGAGCGACGGATCTTCAGCGATGGTCTGGCGGGCGCATTCGCTTGCGCGGGTGAGGGTATCCATATTATCGCAGAGGGACGCAAGGCGCAGTCCGAGCGCTCCATGCTGTCTGGCGTCGCCGTTTTTTGGAAAGAAATCGCCCGGCCCGCGCTGTTCAAGATCATATTTTGCAATATCAAAGCCGTTCGAATTGTTTTTCATGACCGCGAGCCGTGACCTCGCCGTTTCGGTCTGCGAATCGCTGACCAGCACACAGTAGGATTTCGCCTCACCGCGCCCTACGCGTCCGCGAAGCTGATGGAGCTGCGAAAGTCCGAAGCGTTCGGCGTTCTCGACGATCATAAGCGTCGCGTTCGGCACATTGACTCCGACCTCGATAACGGTCGTTGAAACGAGCACCTGTATCGAGCCGTCGGCAAAGCTTTGCATAACGGCATCCTTCTCCGCATTTTTCATGCGTCCGTGAAGCACTCCGATTTTGATATCCGGCAGCGCTGATCGCAGTGTGTCGGCATAATCGCGGGTGTTTTTGAGCGGAAGAGATGAGTCTGCGGTGTCGTCGAAAAGTGAAAAAATCTCACCCTCCGGCAGGTGCGCGTCCTTATCGCCGTCCTTGTCCTCGACGCCTTCGACTGATGGACAAACAATGTAGACAGAATGTCCTTCTCGCACCTGCTTTTCGATAAAAGCGTTCAGGCGTGCGCGATAGCTCTCGCCGACTACAAAGGTGTCTACCTTCTGACGTCCCGGCGGCAGCTCGTCGATAGCCGAAACGCTCAGATCGCCGTACAATATCATCGCGAGGGTGCGCGGTATGGGCGTCGCGCTCATGACAAGCACATGGGGATTGTCGCGTGCGAGCAAATTGCGCTGACGCACGCCGAAGCGATGCTGCTCGTCGGTGACAGCAAGTCCCAGATGTTCGAAGCGTACGCCCTCGGATAAAAGCGCGTGAGTTCCGACGCAGAACATGACGCTTCCGTCTGCAAGACCGGCGTATATCCGCTTCTTCTGCGCCGGTGTCGACGCACCCGTGAGCAGAGCGCTTTTTATCCCGAATTTGTCAAGCAGCGGCGATAGATCGGCGTAATGCTGTGACGCGAGTATTTCGGTGGGCGCCATCATAGCGCTCTGAAAACCGTTTACAGCGGAAAAATATACTGCGGCGGCGGCGCATACCGTCTTGCCCGAGCCGACATCGCCCGATACCAGGCGTTTCATTGTACCTCCGGACGACATATCGGATAATATTTCACCGCAGGCGCGTTTTTGCGCTTCGGTGAGGGTGAACGGCAGCGCACGATAAAAATCCTCAGCCGGTGTATTAATATCGATGTGCGGAGCGCTGCCGTCATTCGCCGTTTTATCTCCTCCTGAAAGCGCAACGGCGGCGGAAAACAGATAAAGCTCCTCGAAGATGAAATAGTCCTTTGCGCGCTCCAGCGAGGTCATATCGGCGGGGAAATGAATCGAGCGCAAGGCTTCGGCATACGGACAAAGTCCGTTCCGTTCGATAATATCGTCCGGTATGGG
>JBAXZA010000092.1:0-6850 GCA_041670545.1 Eubacteriales bacterium
AAGGTCATATTTTTCGCCGCCGTCAATCTTCGCCTTGAGTCCGTCGGTGACGAGTCCCTTGCTGCCGTTTGAGCCGTCGTCGGTCATAATCGTCAGCGAATCGCAGACGCTTTTCATCTCGTTTTCGAGAATAATAACGTCGGTATTGCGAAAGCCCGCGATGATATCAACCTTTGAGCCATGCTCATGGAGATATTTCGCCTGCGGATAAGCGATCGCGCAGCCAAGACCGCCGCCGATAACAGCGACATTTTTATAGCCCTCAAGCTCGGACGGATTGCCGAGCGGACCGACGAAATCGGTTAAATATTCACCCTCATTTTTAAGCGCGAGCTTTTTTGTGGCAGCGCCGACCGTCTGAAAAATGATTGCAACCGTTCCGGCAGCGGCATTGTATTCGGCGATGGTGAACGGCACGCGTTCCGCCGTTTCGTCGGCGCGTATGATAACGAACTGACCGGGACGGGCTTTCGCGGCGACGCGCGGAGCTTCCACCTTTAAAAAAACGGTCAGATCGTTGAGAATTCTCTTTTCGATTATTTTATACAAATTCGGCACCCTTTTCGTGTATAATTATAAAAAATGTAAATCTTACTTATAGCTGTACATCTATTATTATACCAAATAATTATCGATATTACAAGTATATTTTTAAAATGCGGACATAAAACTTCCTGTCAAAAATAGAAATTTCACCATTTCTCAACAGCATTTTTGTTAATAATAACAAAAAGCCGAAATGACGGCTTTTTTATAACAATTATTACATTTTATTTGACATTTTTACATTTTTCAAACATTTACCGCAGCAGTTGTTACGTTATTTTCATCGAGGTTTATGCCCATATCAAAATGTCCGCGTGTTTCCTATAAAATCGGCGAGGGATTTGACGTCGTTTGAATATTTATACGCGTCCTCGCGGGTGATTGTACCGGCTTTGACCAGACGCGTGAGGTCGGAATTCAACGTGTGCATACCGGCGGCGGCGCCGCTCTGCATGAGCGTTCCCAGCTGATGGCATTTATCTTCGCGGATAAGATTCAGAGTCGCGTCGGTACCGATCAGCACCTCTGTCGCCGGAACGCGTCCGCCGCCGTCCGAGCGCTTTATCAGGCACTGCGTTATGATGCCGCGCAGTATGCCCGCGAGCTGTGAGCGTATCTGATGCTGGGCAGACGGCGGGCAGGCGTCGATGATACGGTCGACAGTCTGCGCCGCGCCGGTCGTATGCAGTGTTGACATGACCAGATGACCGGTTTCCGCGGCGGTCAGCGCGGCTGATATGGTTTCGTAATCGCGCATTTCGCCGATGAGTATGACGTCGGGATCCTCTCGCAGTGCCGAGCGGAGCGCCGCGGCAAAATTGCCGACATCTCGCCCTACCTCGCGCTGATGTATGACGGATTTCGCACGGCCGTACACATACTCAACAGGATCTTCGACTGTGATGATATGCTCCGCGCGCGTCGTATTGATGTAGTTAATCATAGAAGCGAGTGTCGTCGACTTACCGCTTCCGGTCGGGCCTGTGACAAGTATCAGACCACGCGGAAGCTCGGACAGCGTTTTCAAAACCGGCGGCAGACCGAGCGATTCAAGCGGAGGAATATAATCGTCGAGCAGACGTATGGTCGCCGCTATCGCTGTGACGCCGCCCGACAGACGCGTTCCGTCAAGTCCATAATGGAAAATATTGACACGGCAGCGCCCGCCGTCAGGCACAGCGATAGCGAAATCGACGTCTTCGCCGCTTTCAAAGCGCGTTCTCTGAACATCCGGAAGCATAGACAATATCAGCGCACGCGCTGTTTCGGGCGCAAGGTCGCTGTCCTGTACTGTGAGCGCGCCGTTTATACGGAAGCAAAGCGGCATCCCCTCTGATATGTGTATATCAGAGCTGCGCAGACGCCGGGCATCAGCTATAACACTGTTGATATCGTACATTTTTTATCTCCGTTAAAACGTATATTTTACATTATATTATGAATAATATGCGATTTTTTTAAGCTCCGCGACGGTCGTTACCCCCTGCTTGACAAGGTTGGTCGCAGATACCTTCAATGTTTTCATTCCTTGTGTTTTTATGGCGTAATCCTCGAGCTGTTCGGTCGTCGCGCCCTCGGAAATCAATATACGAACCTTTTTATCGACCATGAGTATTTCGTGTATCGCCACACGCCCGGAATAGCCGGTATGATTACAGCGGTCACAGCCGTGCGAATGAGCGACCGCCGCGATATCGTTTCCGATAAATGCGCGCTCCTCCGGCGTAGGCGGCTCGATTTTGACGCAGTTTGAGCAGCATTTGCGAACGAGCCGCTGAGCCACTATCCCGACAAGCGAATTCGCGATCATATACGGCTCAAGGCCCATATCGCGCAGACGTATTATCGACCCGGCGGCGCTGTTGGTATGCAGGGTTGAGAACACAAGATGTCCGGTGATGGCGGCACGGACGGAAATCGAGGCGGTTTCGGCGTCGCGCGTTTCTCCGACCATGATAATATCGGGATCCTGACGCAGAAGCGCCCGCAGTCCGCTTTCAAAGGTCAGACCCGCGGTGTTATTGACCTGCATCTGGTTGACTGCCGGAAGATTTTTCTCCACCGGATCCTCTATGGTCGAAATGTTGACGCTTCCCTCAGACATATGACCGAGCGCCATATAAAGCGTCGTCGTCTTACCGCTTCCGGTCGGCCCGGTAAGATAAACTATGCCGTTGGGAGATTCGAGCATAGCGGAAAATTTTTCGTAGTTTTCGAGCGTCATGCCATAGTAGGAAGAATTATCGATACGGGTATTGCCCGCAAGCAGACGCAGCACCGCTTTTTCTCCAAACACCGTCGGGATAAGCGAAACGCGGATATTAATATATTCGTTATCAATCTTCGTTCTGAAATGTCCGTCCTGAGGGACGCGTTTTTCGGCGATATTAAGGCTTGACATGATCTTAATGCGCGCGATAAGCGACGCGTGAACGCTTTTCTGAAGCGTGACAAATTCGACAAGCGTACCGTCGATACGCATTCGGACGATCGTTTTCTCCTCAAACGGTTCGATGTGTATATCCGATGCGTTGCGGCTGTAACCGCGCTGTATCAGACTTGACAGCAGCTTTATAACGGGCGCGTCGCCCTCGCCCTCCTCGATCTCAAGCTCCTCGACCTCGGCGAACGCTTTATTCGCTTCCGATGTCGCAAGGTGCGCCGCTATTTCCGAGTAATAATATTCGATAGCGTGAGTGAGCGGCTTTGATTCGCAGAGCAGCAGTGAAAGCTCACATCCGGTTAGCTGTCTGATATCCTCCTGCGCATAAAAATTCATGGGGTCGTCGACGACCGCCACAAGCTGATTGCCGTTCTGACTGACGGCTATCATACGGTATTTTTCAGCAAGACGCTGCGGTATTTTTCCGACGCAGTCCATATCTACCGGATATGTGCTGATGTCGATAAGCTCGAGCGACATACGCTGTGCGAGCGCTTCGAGCTTCTGACGTTCGGTGATAAAGCCCTCGTCGATCAGAATCTGACCAAGACGGCGTTTTTGGGGATCATTTTTCTGCATATCGAGCGCGCGGTCGAGCTGTTCTTTTGTAATATAGCCGTATTCGCGCAGAACCTCGCCTATCGGGACATTTTTAATCTGCGGCATTATATCTTCGCCTTTCGAATCAGTACATATAAATTTCAAGTGCGAGCGTAAGCTGAGTGGTATCATCCGTCAGCTTTCCGCCGTTTTTATCGTATCCGGAATCTACGGAAACGTCGCGGAAACCATATGATGTTATGCGCATGGAGGTAAGATCGTTCACAATATGGTCGATAAGCTTGGCAAGAGCCGCCCGGCTGCCGTTGACCTTCAGCGTCAGCGACGACGTGGTCACATCCGACACCGCGTTTTCTCCTTCGGCCGCCTGTAAAGATGAATAAATATACGGCCGCAGCAGCGCGTTCGATGAGCTTTCCGACAACTTAAAATCTGTCGTTTCAAGTCCGTATTCCATCATCATATAGGTAACGAGCCGGTCGATCGCGTAGCTCTCCATCTGAGGATAAAGCCCGCCGGTTAGCTGCGAACGATATGACCGAAGCTCATCATTTTCAGTTATAAGCGCGTCACGGCGCGATATCAGCGACTGCATATCGAATTTATCATTCTCCGCCTGTTCAAGCTCGATTTCCAAATTGCCTATATCCTCTGACAGCGGAGTGAAAACGAAGCGAAAGAACACGAATATGAGGATTCCGATGCAAAGTATGTAGATAAGCGTTTTATCGCGTTTTGTTATTTTTAATGTTAATTGTGCCATATTGACCTCGAAAATGAAATTTTCATTTGAACACAGCCGTCCGCGCGTCGCCGCGGCACTTAATTTTCGCGCCCGGCATTTTCGGCGAGAGCGCAGGTCACGTTTACAGTATAATTTTTATCCGACTCGCTGTATGTATAGCCGCTGTAATTAACCGCCGCAAACAGCACGGATTCGCGCAGCTTTTCTATAAAATCGTTTATATATTCCGCCGATTCGCTTTTCGCCGTGAACGATATCTCGCCCGTGGGTGCGAAATAGCTGTTTATCACGACCGATATCGAGGTTTCCCCGCCGATTCGCACGATCGCATCTGTCACCTCGCTTGACGGCAGCGGATATGACAATATCGCGTTCAGCATAGCTTCGTCCGATGCGTTGCCGACGGAAAGTGCCGCGTTTTCATCGATATAAGCGAGCGCTTCGTCGCGGGCGGCAATATTATTTTCGTCGGCGATATATTCGCGCAGTTCAATAAGGCGCGAATCGAGCTGTGCGCGCTGCCGGAACATCATAACGCCGCTCACTGTGAAAATTACGGCGAGCGCGGCGAGCGGGAGGGTGGTTAATATGTATTTTTTTGCTTTCCCGTCAGAAACCTTGCCGCAGGAGTCGTATCTGTCGATAAAATTCAACTTTGTTTTCATTTAAGCGTTCTCCCGGACATCAGATTTCCGCATATCGCGACATAATCGCCGGCTTTTGCTTCGGACACGCCGTTTTCCGTCGTAACTACCGATGCGATTCGGTAATTGGAATCCGGGGGCGGAAGCGACGCCGCGATCCCATAGGTATTTTTAACGCCGTCGATCACAGCGTCCGCATATTCCGACGCAAGTCCGCAGAAATATATATTTTCAACGCGGCTTTCTATCTTCTCAGAGGCGTGGAACTGCAATATCGCGCTCACCGTACGTCCGATCTCGGCGGCATAATCCGGACTGCCGGGTTCGCTGAACAGCCGTGCGCGTCGGGAATAACGATAAATACCGTCGCATACGAGTACGCTTTGCAGCGTATCGCCTTCTGTAAGCTCGGCTATGTAGGTTTTCTTAGCTATACTTTTGATTCCCATAAAAAAGTCGAGAGCGGAGCAAACGGCGCAGTCAACCGACGACAGCTTGATTCCCGCAGCCGAAAAAGCGCTGATATAGCTTTCGATAAAGCTCTTTTCAACCGCCGCCGCGACAATATCGATGTTTTTAAGATTTCGCCGCAGCACCTTATAATCGATGATAGGAAGCTCGAAGCTGTTGTTTTCTGTGAATTCATGGCTGATCATGGCGAGCAGCTTTTTATCGCTCAGCTTGGGCAATCGCAGCGGCTTCAAATAAAACTGCGCCGAATCGACGGTCAGCTTTACGCCGGAACGCGGAAACGAATAGCTTTTCCATATCTCCGACAGCTTATCGGTTATACCGCTTTCCGGCGTCAGAACGCCGCCCACCGGACTTGCTTCATCGAGCGGAAGATCATACAGCGCCGAAACGTTCAGCGAAGCCGCTCCGCCGCTTCCGACGGCTATCTTTATTTTTTCTCCGGACATATATACCGATATTGCCATTGCTGTCAATCCTTTCATGTTTTAACACTGAATTATCGTCCAAAGCGGTTTTACATATACGACGACTGTTCGATCGTCGAATAAAGCTGTATGATAGGCAGCATCACCGACACCATAATGAAACCTACTATCGCCGCCATGAGGATTATAAGCACAGGTTCGATCAGAGTCACGAGTTTGTCGATGGCTGCTTCCGATTCATAATTCATGCGTTCGGAAACGTTGATGAGCATTTCATCGAGATTTCCCGATTCCTCACCGACCATTATTACCGACGACAGCTTTTTTTCCAAACCGTCGACCTCGGATATCGCGGCTGAGAGCGATTCGCCCGCGCGCAGATGCTCGATCACGGCGTCGAACTGCGAATCGATATACAGATTGCCGATCGTATGACGCCCGACCGCGAGCGCCGTTGTTATCGGTATGCCGCCAGAATAGAGCGAGGAGAGCGTGTTCGCGAAGCGCGAGGTGTAAATTACCCGCAGAAGCTTTCCGAATAACGGCGTATGAAGCTTCGTTTTGTCGATACTCATACGGACCGCCGGAATGCGGACTATCATTTTCCCCGCGATAACGACAAGCGCGATTACCGCCGCTATCACATACCAGTAGCTTTTGATCAGATCGCTCAGATCGAGCAGAAACTGAGTCGGAGCGGGCAGCTTGTCCATCATTGCGAACACCGGCTCGAACTGCGGTACTATAACGGCGACAATAAACACCACCGCAATGGCGAGTATAACCGTCAGCATTTTAGGATATATCAGCGAGCTTGATATTTTCTTATTCAGCCTATTCTGACGCTCGTAATATCCGCCCATTTTAGCGAGCGTGATATCGAGCGTTCCGGAGGTTTCCGCCGATCTGACCATGTTGATGAGAAGCTCGGGAAACGCGCTGCCCTGTTTCTCCATAGCGTCGGAAAACGCCATTCCCTCGCATATCTGCTCTATCAGCGCGTTAAATACCG
>JBAXZA010000093.1:0-6795 GCA_041670545.1 Eubacteriales bacterium
AGCACAAAGCCGTACGGACTTTCGTAGCCAAGCTCGGTGCAGAGATCCTTGTTAAACACCATGGCGAAGGTCCGCACGTTGACGTTGGGCGATATCGCGCCAGCCTGCGTATAAAGCCTGCCGTTATAGGTAAGACCGGACGTGATCGAGGAATCCCACCACTGCGCGTCAATATTTATATGCGGCAGAGTATAAAAATCCATGAGATAGCCCGACGCGCCCATATTGAAGTTGACACTCATATTTCCGAAGGTGAGGTCGTAGGCGGAATCGCCCGCATTGACGGTTTTCTGCACGTCATTTTGATAGCCTTTGGTCAAAACTACGTTTATATCGACGTTGAAAACGTCCTCGATCTTCTTATTGCGCCGGTAAATCGCGTCGTTTAGAACATCGCCCGTTTCGGTGTCGCTGTCAAGCTTATACCACGCGTAATCGTTTGCGGGATCGTTGGAGAGTATTGTAAAAGACGCTCCGCCGTAATCGGTCTGCGAAACGCCGGAGGCCGTCCAGTCCATCTCCGCGGTCTCCTCGGCAGCAGCTGAGGTTTGCACGGTTTCCGTCGCGGCGTTTATTGCTGTCACTCCGGCAGAATCGGAGCTTTGCGCGCACGACGCCGTCCCCACGAGCATCGCGCACAGCAAAAGCGCGCACAATATTTGTTTTTTCATTGTTGCTGTAAACCCCTTCCATAATATTATATTTTTCCCCTCATATAATATAATATTATAATAAAAGTGTACAGTATATAATTCGATTGCACGTTTATATGACTATATTGCCCGTTTGTTACGCTCTATTTAGTTCAGATAAGTTAATTTGGCGCAAAATTAAAGACGTTTAGCTATTGTATTTCAACGTGCCGACGAATTACACATTATTCAGAGGTTTTTGAGCGCCGCGTTTATCTCATCGCGCATTGCGCAGACGGCGTCGCGTGTGTATTTTTTATAATTTTGCGCGTCGTCATGCTTTTTATAGGCGCACATGAGGGCGCGCGACGAATTTATGACCGCGCCACCGCCGTTATTGTCGAAGCCGAGAGCGACATCCTCAGCGCGTCCGCCCTGCGCCCCATAGCCCGGAACGAGGAAAAATGTGTGCGGCAGCGCTGCTCTCAGCTCGCGAAGCTGGGACGGATGTGTCGCTCCGACGACAGCGCCGCAGTCCGAATAGCCGTCCGCGCCGATATTAGCCGCGCCCCAGCTCTCGACGTGCTCGCCGACAATGCGGTAGAGCGGCTTTTCGCCGAACATTATATCCTGAAATTCGCTCGACGATGGATTCGAGGTCTTGACAAGCACGAATATCGAACGTCCGTTTTTACGCGCCGTGTCGAGAAAGGGCTGGACACCGTCCGAGCCGAGATAGCCGTTGACCGTCATGCAGTCGATGCCGCTGCCCTCGCCGAGATAGGCGTCCGCGTATGCCGACGCGGTCGAGCCGATGTCGCCGCGCTTGGCGTCGAGGATAACGTACATTCCGCAGCTCTCTGCGTAGGCGATGGTGCGGCGCAGAGCGTCAAGCCCCTGCGCACCGTATTTTTCATAATACGCCGACTGCGGCTTGACTGCGGGAACAAGGTCGCATACGGCGTCGATAAGCCCCTTGTTAAACTCAAAAATCGCGTCGGCGGTCGTTTTTCCCTCGCGGATAAATTCGGGAACGTATTCGAGCAGAGGATCGAGTCCCATAACGGTCGGGTTGCACTTTTCCGCGATGGCGGCGGACAGCTTTTCAAAGGCAATGCTCATATTGGAATTCTCCTTATTAAAAGTATATTGTATTATTAAGGCTCAAGTGTTTTGCACAGCTTTTCTTGGGAAATCGCGTATCTGTTTATAAGCTGCCGAGCTCACATGATTTTTATAAGCTCGCCGCCGCGCACCACATATTTAACGCGTCCGGACAGCGTTTGACCGAGCAGCGGAGTGTTGGCGCTCTTGGATTTGAGCCATTCGCGCGTCACAGCGGTAGTTTCATCGGGCGAAAATAGCGTTATATCAGCCGCGCCGCCCTCGGACAGCGACGTTTTATGCCCGAGTATTGCTGACGGATTGTACGCCATCAGCTCGCACAGGCGCGTCAAGCTGATAATTCCTGTTTTTACCAAATGTGTGTATGCCGAACAGAACGCCGTCTGTATTCCGATAATGCCGTTGGGTGATTTTTCAAGTCCGCGCGATTTTTCCTCATCGCTGTGCGGCGCGTGGTCGGTCGAGATGCAGTCGCAGGTGCCGTCGGCTATCGCCGCGATGACGGCGCGTCGGTCGGCTTCAGTACGAAGCGGCGGGTTCATCTTGGCAGCGGCGCCGTATTTTTCAACATCAGTGTCGCACATCGAAAAATAGTGAGGACAGGTTTCCGCCGTCACAGAAACGCCACGAGCCTTTGCTTCACGGACAGCCTGCATACCACGCGCGGTCGATATGTGCGCGATGTGCAGGCGGCAGCCGGTCGCTTCTGCGAGCGCTATGTCGCGTATTATCATGAGATCCTCCGCAATGCCCGGATTGCCGCGAAGTCCCAGCCGCCGCGACACCTCGCCCTCGTTCATCACCCCTCCGCCTGTAAGCGAAAGATATTCCGGGTGGGTGATTATTAAATAACCGCGCGCGGCACAGCGCTTCATCGCCTGGTACATCACGGCTTCATCTGTCACCGGATGTCCGTCGTCCGAAAATGCGGCGGCTCCGGCGTCGTGCAGAGCGTCAAAATCGACGAGCTGCTCGCCGCGCTGTCCGAGCGTTATGGCGGCGGCTGGGTACACCTCGCAGCTGCCCCTTTCGGCGGCGATATCAAGCACGCGCCGAAGCATCTCGGGAGTATCGGTCACGGGTGAGGTGTTCGGCATGGCGCAGACGGCGCGATATCCTCCCCACAGCGCGGCGAGCGTACCGGACGCGATATCCTCCTTGTATTCGAAGCCCGGCTCGCGCAGATGACAGTGTATGTCGGTAAAGGACGGCAGGGCGTAAAGTCCCGCGCAGTCAAGCGTTTCATCCGCGCCGCCGTCGATGAAAGCGCCGCAGCGGTGAATGACTCCGCCGCAAATCTGCATATCGCGGCGCTCGCCGCCGGCAAGCATGATGTTTTTCAGCAGCATATAATTCCTCCGATAAAATGAGTTTGTTGGTTTGCAGCAAAATTCTGCCGGACTCGATATTATGTATTCCGCACTGCATTGCGTTTTACTGCATATACCGCCATAATACTGCAATATAAGCACAATCAGTCACGCAGCGTTTTATATATGATATATAAATAATGTTTGAAGCTCTCGCCAGTTTCCGACGCGAGGTTTAACTTATTTCAAGCGATGCGAGGGAATTTGCAGACCGCCGCGGCGCTCGGCGGCGGCGAGCAGACCGTTTATAACGAGGTCATAAGCGTTTGACGGAATGAATACGTCAAGACCGGTATCGCCGTAGACAGCGTCCGAGATGTTTTTCATCGCGCTGCCGCCGCCGCAGACTATCATGCCGCCGCGCCGGATACCGTCGCAGAAGCCGTTCGGAGTCTGTTCGAGCACACCGATGATAGTGTGCGTGATCTGGGCGATATGTTCGCCCACCGGCTCGTCAAGCTCGGGAGCGGCGACCTTTATCTCGCGCTCAAGTCCCGTGACGCTGTCGACGCATCGCAGTGCGGCGCTCACAAGCGGGCCGTCAGAATACGGAACAGCGCACGCAAGGACGCATTTGAGCCGCTCGACGGCGTCGAAATCCGCTTCGACTCCTCGGTCGCGGCGCAGGCAGGACGCTATCGCTTCATTGAGATCGTCGCCGGACAGACGCAGCGAGGACGCCGCCGCGATATCGGCATTGATGCACTTTGCGCGTCCGGCAATCGATTCGGTCATGCGAACCGCGCCTATCTCGATCGTCCCAGCGCCGATATCGCAAATCAGAACGCCGTCGAGATCACCGTCCGGCGTCATTTCGGCGGCTATGTCAGCGGCGGCGAAGTGCGCTCCGGCAGCGGCGGCGAGCGGCTTCTCAACGGTCGTTATATTGCGCGCGCCAGCCGCCGCAAGCACGTCGCGAAGGGTGGAAAGCTCGAATTCCGAAAGATCGTACGGCACGCTGCAAATGATATCGGCGCGCTTTTTTCCGCATACCTCGCCGATAACGTGCGCGATAAGCTCGGCGGCGGCGTCAGAATCGACGATAACGCCGTTGGATATCGGACGGACGAGCGATACCGCGCCGCATAATCGGCGTTCACATATCCGCGCCGACTCTCCGACCGCGCAGACTCCGTCCGAGCCGCGTGCGCAGAGCGTGGGAAATCGCATAATGTCCCCGCCGCACACCGCCGCGCGTATGCAGGAGGAGCCGATGTCAAGGGCTATCAAATCCATAATATTCTGCTCCGGTTGTAATGTATTTTTATTCATATTTGCGTATTTTTTTCCGCCGCCGCTCTGCGTTTAAAAGCCGAAGCGGTCGCGCAGGACGACGTACAGCGCCGACGCCGGCAGTCCCATAACGTTGTAATAATCACCGATTATTCCGGTGATGAAGATCCCGGCGCCGCCCTGTATTCCGTAAGCTCCCGCCTTGTCATACGGACGCTCGCCGTCGATATAGGCGTAAATTTCAGCGTCCGACAGCTCGCGGAAAATGACGTCGGTTTTGACGGCGAAGGCGTATGGCTCTCCGTCCGCTCCGCCGGTTTTTCCGACGCAGACGCCCGTCCAAACCGAATGTATGCGTCCGGAGAGTGCGCGGAGCATTTCATAAGCGCGGGCGCGGGTGTTAGGTTTGCCAAGAACATTGCCGCCGCCGTTTTCCGAGTCGGGCAGCCATACAATGGTATCCGCCGCCACCGCGACGCCGCCGGTTATATCGCGTGACGCGGCGCTGTCAGCGTCGGTTTGAGCGTTTAACGCGCCGCTGCCGACGTCGGCGAGCGCGTCGAATTTGCGGCGGGCGAGGGTTTTGACGATAACGTCGGGCGGGAGGGAAGAATCGACCGTTTCGTCGGCATCGGTGGGAACGACGGTGAAGTTATAACCCATAAGGCTGAGGATTTCGCGGCGGCGGGGCGAGGACGACGCGAGAATCAGCCTGCCGTTTTTATATATTGAAGCGTTATTGTCCTGCATTATAAAAAACTCCATTATCATATAAATAATAGGAATAATACCATTAGTTTTTGCCGTTAACACACATTTTCGGTATAATTTGAAATCGCCTTTTTTGCCGATAAATCCTATATTTTTTCAACTCCGGTCGAGCCGAAGCCGCCCGTTCCGCGCAGGGTGTCCGGAAGCTCCTCCGATACCTCAAAGCAGGCGGTGAAGCGCGGGACAAACACAAGCTGCGCGATACGGTCGCCGGGATGAACGGTGTAGGCGTCCGCGCCGCGGTTGATGAGCGGGGCGCAGACCTCGCCGCGGTAATCCGCATCGATCACCCCGACGCCGTTCGCGAGCGTGACGCCGAATTTTGTGCCGAGTCCGCTGCGTCCGAACATAAGTCCGACGACAGCAGCTCCGCCGTCAGGCGCGTCCGCGCTCTCGTCTGGAGCAATCGCGATACCGGTCGGCACGCGCACGATAGCTCCAACATCAATAACGATGTCACGCTCGCCGGAATACGACAAATCGCAGCCGGCAGACGACGCCGTCGCCGCGTGCGGTATAACCGCGCCCGGGCGCAGCAGCTTTAGCTTAACTTTGAGGTTCATATGTTATCCTTTCGGCGGCGTGCGCACCGCTGTATACATTGTTTTGTGCATATTTATTCACTATGACTTCAGGCAGTGTCTGTGTAATTCAGATGTTCCTTAGCATATAGCCGACGCCGCGCACCGTTATTATCATGCGGACATCGTAGCGCAGATCGAGCTTTTCGCGCAGATATCTGATGTAAACGTCCACAAGATTCGTCTGTCCGGCGATTCCCCATACGGCGCGGCGCAGTATATCGCGAGATACAGCGTCGCCGCGCCTGATGTACAGCTCGGCGAGCAGCAGTCCCTCGCAGGAGGTGAGGTTCAGCTTATCCGAACCGAAGTAAAATACGCCGGCGGAGTCACGGGTGAGCCGTGCGGGAGAGGACGAAGGAAAGCCGGCGCTCATTTTTTCCTCAGAGGAGTCAACGCGCGGCGCGGCGGCGTTTTCCGGCGCCGCAGCCGGAACTGTCAGTCCGCCGGACAGCGCCGGAGCATCGTCAGCGTCAGGCTGAACAGCGCGCGAAACGAGCGCCGACAGCTCGCGTCGAAAACGCGCGGTCAAAAACGGACGACGGAAGGACGGCAGCCCTGCGGCGACCGAACAGCCGTCGGCGTCAAAACCGCTTGGCGAAACACGGCTTTGCGATATTGCGACCGCCGATCCGGTCTGCTCGTGCGCGATTTCAGCGTCGCAAATCACAATATCGCAGGACTGAGCCGGACATGGACGCTGACCGCGCCATATAAAAGCCATAATCCCGACGCTGAGAAGCTCGATACGAAGCATTTCGGCGTAAACGGCGTCGGCGAGCGCGATATACACCCTCACGCCGCCTGATGGCGCGGTGCTCACTGCCAATGCGCTTCGCAAAAGCGCATTTCCGCCTCGACTCCCGTTTTGCCGTCCTCACGAATGGTTCGGAAGAAGTGGCGCGTCTCCTCCACATTTCCAGCGACGCCGTGCAGCACCTCGACCTTCTGTCCAAGCGGCGCTTCGGAGAGGAAGGACAGGCACATCTCGGACATACGAAGTCCGTCCATATCGGGCATAAAATCGCAGAGCATATCGGGATAATAGGTGTTGTTCATATGATGATTGAGGTCACAGTCGCT
>JBAXZA010000094.1:0-6789 GCA_041670545.1 Eubacteriales bacterium
AAGCAAATTTACTTGTGCAATTATGATTTTTGTGCTTTTTTGTGTCTTTTTGCATAATTTTATATTATATCGATATTAGTCTATCGATATATAATTATCCGTATAACATTCCGAAAACATTTTACACGCGCCATGTGAAAACGTCGATGTTATCCACACGCGCGTGTAATATTATGTTTATTAAATTGTAATATCGCCGATTCAGAATCGCATACAAACGCGTTATCCTTAATTATTAGCTGATTTAAAACAGTTCGATATCGCGTACCGAATATTCGCCGGCGGTTTTCGTTATGCGCACCTCGACGCGCGACGCTTCGACTGCTTCGAGCGGCACTATTCGCTTATGTCCGACGCAGGCGCTTTCGTATACCTTTTTGCCGTCCGCGATTATCTCAAAGCCGCGTATGCCCTGCCCTTCGCTCACATCCTCGCGCAGAACGACGTATTTAATTGCGCGTTTTTCGCCAAGCTCAGCGGTATAGAGCGCACCGTCGCCCTCGAGCCTTGCGATCGGCGACGAAAACGTTTTGCGGATAAGCTCTCCGAAACGGCGGAACTGCTCCTCGTCCTGAAAATCGCCGTCAGTGCTTATCGCCATGCCGAGCAGCAGGTTGGAATTGCGCCCTACCGAGCGGATGTAACAATCGAGCAGATGTTCGGGCGTGAAAACCTCGTTTTCCTCACCCTTCGCCCATGCCCAGCCGCCGCCGAACGCTCTGTGTGTGCGGTTTGGCATATCGGTTTCGGCAGGCCAGAAATATTTGCCATCCGGATCACCCTCGCCCGCGTTTTCATCTGGAACTGTGCCGTTATATGCCGCTTCACCGTTGTTTGTCGTAGCCCAGCAATTTTCGGGCGCGAGTCCGTCCTCGTTGCCAACCCAGCGGGCGTTGTGCGGATAATCGCGCGGTCCCTGGAAGCACATCGCGCGCGGCTGGTATTTTTTGAGCAGCGGAACAAGGTCGGGGCCTCCCTTTTCGGGCGGTATGACGCCGCCGTCGAACCAAATTTCAAAAAGCTCACCGTAGCGTGACCAAAGCTCCGTCACCTGTGCTTCGACATTTTTGACATAGGCGCGATAGGTTTCGGTATTGTAATCGCGTATCGTATCGTCGTTTATGTTGTAATAGCCGTTGCAGCCGGTCGAATAATAAATTCCGGGGCGAAGTCCGTATTTTTTGCAGGCGTCGATGAAATCACGCAGGATATCGCCGCGTCCGTTCTTCCATTTAAGCGAACGGCAGCTGTAATCGTTGACGTCGGTCTGCCAGAGCGAGAATCCGGTGCAGTGCTTGGCGACAAGCACCGCGTATTTCGCGCCAAGCTCATAGGCGCTGCGCACCCACTGTTCGGGATCGAGCTTCGTCGGATTCATACGGTCAGGTGAAAGCTCGGTGCGCACGGCGTCGGTCTTATAGCCTTTGAACGACGGATTGTATATCTCCATGCAGTAGTGAATTATAACCCCCAGCTCCATATCCTGCCATATGAGCTGTTCCTTGGTAGGCTTTGCTTTATACATAATATCATCCCCCATAATATAATAATTCGCTGATGCTTTTTCAGCCGCCTAAATACGCGTTTTTGACCGATTCGGTGTTGAGCAGCACCGATGCTTCGTCCGAAAGTACGATATTGCCGGTTTCAAGCACATAGCCGCGGTCGGCGATGGCGAGCGCCATGCGCGCGTTCTGCTCGACCAGCAGAATAGTCGTGCCGGCGCGGTTGAGCTGCTTGATTATGTCGAAAATCTGATTTACGAGTATCGGCGCAAGTCCCATCGAGGGTTCGTCGAGCATTATCAGCTTTGGCGTCGCCATGAGCGCGCGTCCGATAGCGAGCATCTGCTGCTCGCCGCCCGAAAGCGTTCCGGCGATCTGCCGCCGGCGTTCGGCAAGCCGCGGAAACTGCTCGTATACCTTATCGCGCAGCGCCGGAAGCTCGCTTTTTTTCTTAATATAACCGCCCATGTCGAGATTTTCCTCGACCGTCATATGCGTGAATATATGCCGCCCCTCAGGAACGTGAGAAAGCCCGCGTCCTATCAGCTTATATGGATCGGCTGAGGAAATATCTGCGCCGTCAAAGGTTATCGAGCCGGTTTTGGAACGCAGCAGCGCCGATACGGTTTTGAGTATGGTGCTTTTGCCCGCGCCGTTCGCGCCTATGAGAGTGACTATCTCGCCCTTGCGAACCTCGAACGAAACGCCCTTGATTGCGTGAATGACACCGTAATAAACGTTGATATCGTCGACCTTGAGCATGATATCGTCCATTTCACTCGCCCCTTTGCTGTCCGAGGTAAGCCTCGATGACTGTCGGATTGTTTTTGATCTCGTCCGGCGTGCCGTGCGCGATGATAAGCCCATAGTTTAACACGAGTATGCGCTCGCAAATCCCCATGACGAGCGACATATCGTGCTCGATGAGTATTATCGCGATATCAAATTGCTCGCGTATCAAACGTATGGTTTCGAGCAGCTCATGCGTTTCGGTATTGTTCATTCCGGCGGCAGGCTCGTCGAGCAGCAGTACCTTCGGATCGGTAGCGAGCGCGCGCGCTATCTCGAGTCGGCGCTGCGCTCCGTAGGGCAGACTTCCGGCGAGGTCTCCTGCGTGCTCTCCCATATGGAAAACCTCGAGCAGCTCCATCGCCCGTCGGTTGGCTTCATGCTCCTCTTTCCAATATCTCGGCAGTCTGAATATACATTCGAGCAGCGTCGAGCGCATATTTTGATGCAGCGCGATTTTGACGTTATCGAGGACGGTAAGTTCCTTGAATATCCGGATATTCTGGAAGGTGCGCGCGATGCCCGACACATTGACGGCGTGTATAGTCTTTCCGCGCGTGTTTGAGCCGGCGAGCCTTATCGAGCCGCGCGTCGGCTTGTAAACGTTTGTGAGCAGGTTAAAAACGGTGGTTTTGCCGGCGCCGTTAGGACCGATAAGTCCGACTATCTCCTTGCTCGCGACCTGAATATTGAAATCGTCGAGCGCCTGAAGCCCGCCGAAATCAATTCCCAGTCCGCTGACATCAAGAATCGGTGTCATTATGCCTTACCTCCCTTTTTCGACTTGAGCTTCGCTATTTTTTCTCTGACCGTATGGAATTTATTCGGACTGCGCAGCCACAATATCGCGCTGTCGAGAGTACCGCCAAGCGAAAAATCGTATTTTCCAAATAGTCCTGACGGCTTAAAAATCATCACCACGACGAGCAGCAGCGAATAAATAACCATGCGGTAATCGGAGAAGCCGCGCAGCAGCTCGGGAAGCAGGGTAAGACCGGTCGCCGCGACGACAGAGCCGATTATAGAGCCAAGACCGCCGAGCACCACCATGACCAGTATCTCCACGCTTTTCATAAAGCCGAAGTTGGCGGCGTCGAGTATGCTCAGATAGTGCGCATAAAGTCCGCCCGCGATTCCGGCGAAAAACGCCGATATCGTGAACGCCATCACCTTATAGCGGGTGGTCGGTATGCCCGACGCTTCGGCGGCTATCTCATCCTCGCGTATGGCGAGAACGGCGCGTCCGTGACGAGAGCGGATAAATGTGGTTATGACAAAAATCGTTGCCGCGACCATTAAATATACCCAGAAAATGCTTGTGTGCTTCTCGATTCCGCGAAGTCCGGATGCGCCGCCTGTTATCGTCATATTCTGAATGATAACGCGGATTATCTCGCCAAAGCCGAGCGTTAAAATAGCGAGATAATCTCCGTGCAGACGAAGCGCAGGGAGTCCGATGATAACGCCGAACGCCGCTGCGAACAGTCCGCCTACAAGCAGCGCCATCGGGAACTCAATATTCGCCGGAAGCGCCACAGATTTGGAAAATAGCGCCGCCGCATACGCGCCTATCGACATAAAGCCGGCGTGACCGAGCGGAAGCTGTCCGAGAAATCCGGCGGCTAAATTGAGCGAAACAGCCAAAATGATGTTGATTCCGATCAGCTTCAAAAGGTCGGTCTGATAGTTATTGAGCGCACCGCCGGAGGTGAGCAGTACGAGCAGAGTTATGACGGCGGCGGTGCAGACGGTGTTGAGAATGTATTTCACAGGGGTTTTCGCGAATACTGTATGCTTCATTTGCGCCCTCACACTTTCTCTTTATCGCTGCGCCCGAGTATGCCGGTGGGTTTGAGGAGCAGAACGATTATAAGTATTCCGAAAACGACGGCGTCGGAGAGCTGCGAGCTTATATAGCCCTTGGTGAGTGCTTCTGCTATGCCGATGCAAAGTCCGCCGATCATTGCGCCGGGCATTGAGCCAATGCCGCCGAGCACCGCTGCGACGAACGCTTTAAGCCCGAGCATCGAGCCCATTGTCGGTGATATCTGCTGATATGAGCAGCAGTAAAGTATCGCCGCGACGGCAGCGAGCGCCGAACCGAGTCCGAAAGTAAACGATATCGTGTTGTTGACATTTATTCCCATTAGCTGTGCCGCCGCATTGTCCTCCGATACGGCACGCATGGCACGTCCGATCTTGGTTTTGGAAACGAGCACCGTAAGTCCGATCATTATCAGCACCGATATGACTATCGTGACCAGTGTTGCGTAGGATACCGAGCGTTCGCCGATATTAATTGCACCGCTGAATATATTTGTGAACATTCGCGGATTTGCGGTAAAGATAAGCTGCGACGTGTTTTCGAGAAGCAGACTGATGCCTATCGCGGTGATGAGCAGCGAAATTCGCGCCGATCTGCGCAGCGGCTTATACGCTACCTTTTCGATCAGGATTCCGAATAGCGCGCAGAATACTATCGCCGCAACGACCGATACCCACGCCGGCGCGTTCATTTTCGCAATAATATACCATGAAACATACGCTCCGACCATAATTATATCGCCGTGCGCGAAGTTGATAAGCTGTACGATACCGTACACCATGCTGTAGCCGAGAGCGACGAGCGCGTAGATCGCTCCCAGCTGGAGTCCGTTTATCAGCTGATAGATCAGAGTCATAATAAACCTCGTTTTTTTCAGATCGACTTTTTATGCCTATGGTTTTATGTGGCTTTCCATAAATATAAAATCACAGAATAATATTCTGATGCTTGGTTTTATTCCGTGATTTCATTTTTAAGCGCAGAACCTATATATAGGCATAGGCGGACTGCCCGCAGTCCGCCCTCGCCTTTTATTTTTTCGCGTTATTAATACTTATCGACGAAGTAGTATGCGCCGTCTTTGATTCCGATAATCTTGCAGTCCTTGATCGGGTTGCCGTCCTCGTCAAAGGTGATGTGTCCGGTCACACAGTCGCGGTCGGTAGCGCGCAGGGCGTCGATAACAGCGGCGTAGGATTCGGCGGTGGCGCCAAGAGTAATGTCCGAGCTGTCGACGGTTTTTATAGCGTCGCAGAGTATTCCGGCGGCGTCATATGCGAGCGCCGAGAAGGAATTGGGGGCAGTGCCGTATTTTGCCGTATAGTCCTTAATAAAGCTTTGAACCGACTCGGAGGGATCGTCGGCGGCGTAATGGTTTGCGAAATACATACCGTTAAAGACGCTTGTATCAGCGCCCTCAATCTCGAGAACGCCGTCTGTACCGTCAACGCCAAGGAAGATGCCGCCATAACCGAGTGCTCTCGCCTGCGAGCAGATCATATAAGCGTCGTTATAATAATTAGGAATGAAAAGAACGTCCGGAGCGGATTTGAGGATATTTGTGAGCTGTGCGTTGAAGTCGGTGTCGCCCGCCGCGTAGCCCTCGGCGTTTGTGATGGTCATACCCAAGCTCTGCGCTTCGGCGGTGATCGAATCGCGGAGCCCAGTGGAGTAGGAATCGGCGGTATTATAGATTATAGCGCCGGTTTTTGCACCGAGTCCGTTGGCAGCGTAGCGCGCGATCGCACCGCCTTGAAAAGGATCTTCAAAGCATACGCGGAAATAGTTGCTTCCGTAAGTAGTTACGTCCGGATGCGTCGCCGTTGCGGTGATGCAGGGTACATTTTCGGCGGCAGATGCCTGCGCGACCCCGAATGTAGGAGAGGAAGTCACAGGACCGAGTATAGCGCAGACGCCGTCGGACGAAACGAGCTTATTATAAGCGTTGAGCGCCTCAGTAGCGTCGCCCTTGTCGTCATATTCGATGAGCTTTACTTTTTTGCCGTTGATGCCGCCCGCAGCGTTGAGCTGTTCGATATAAAGCTCCGCTCCGGCTACGACAGCGTTGCCGTATACGGCGACGCCACCGGTCTTGGGGGCGATAAGTCCTATCTTGATGGTGTCGGCAGAATCTCCGCCGCATGACGAAACGCAGAACAGCGCAGTCACACAGGCGAGCAGAACAGCTAAAAATTTGATCTTTTTCATATGAGGTTATTCCTCCAGATAAAAATTTTAATAAACAACGACGGCAGACGCACCACTCGAAAGCGGCGGAAACGCGGCAAAATATACATCTGACACATAGAAAATTAACATTTGCCTTTCATTGTTTAAGACTTTACTATTATAGCACGCTAAGTTGATGTTGTCAATACAAACGTAAAATTTTGTGAATTGCCGCAATAAACGTTTAATTTATCAGTATTTATAATTTATTATATCTGTTTTCGCCGGAATAATACCCTCGCTGCGCGTATGGATTCCGTTCACAAAATATTTATTATTAAATTGCGTTTAAACTATTGACAAATCGCGAAAAATCATGTATACTGTTTAACGCTGTCAGTGATATTCACGAGTACATGACGTATGCAGCGTTTTATGTACCCATAGCTCAGCCGGATAGAGCAACTGCCTTCTAAGCAGTAGGTCGAGGGTTCGAATCCC
>JBAXZA010000095.1:0-6771 GCA_041670545.1 Eubacteriales bacterium
CCTCCCCTGAATCGGCAGCTGGTTTTTAGGCTGATAATAATTTCGTCGAACTCACGTTAATTAGGAAGCCTCTGATCAATTCGCCGACGCGCTGTATTCAGCATTAGCATAGACGAATTACACATTATTCAGAGATTCCTTAACCTCATTAAGCTTATTCGCAATGCGTCTGCATAACAATATAAAGGAGAAGCAAACGATGTCCGAGAGTATTTATAATGACATTATAAACTATATCGAGCTGCTTCGTACCGAGTTCGGACTTTCGCTCACCCTGCACCCGACCGATACGATATTGTCGTCGGGCTTCGGAACGCTCTACCGTTATAATTTTCACACCTCCCCGCTCTGTCTGCTCTGCAAGCTTCAGGACAAATCTCACGCCCGCTGCGTTATGACGCAGAAGCTGATTCAGCGGAAATGCGCAGCAGACGGCGGCAAACCGTTCTTCGGACTGTGTCACGCCGGTATCGGCGGATATATTTTCCCGATCTACAACAAAAGCAGCTTCATCGGCTATATCTGCGCAAACGGCTATGTCTGCGATGAAAAAACCTCGCGCACACGCTTACGCAGACTCGCGGCGCTGACCGGCGAGGACATCGGAACACTGCTGCAGATGTACGAAAACAGTATCTGCACGAACGGCTGCGCCGACGCCGGACGGCTCGAAGCGCTTATAATGCCGCTTGTGCATATGCTGCGGTTCGTATATCTTGAAACAGAGAGAAGCATACGCGAAAATCAATACGAGCCGCGGCGCAGCCTTAATCTGAAGATAGTCAGCTATCTGTATCAGAACAGCGCTTCCGATATCTCGGTCGACACCGTCGCCCAGCGCTTCCATTTCAGCCGTTCATATATCAGTCATATGTTCAAAAACTGCAATGGCGTCAGCTTTTCAGAATTTCTCTGCCGCGTCCGGCTCGAAAACGCCGCCGGACTGCTCGTTTCCTCCTCACTCCCGGTATCCTCCGTGGCGTCCGAGGTCGGTTTTGACGACGCAAATTATTTTTCAAAAATCTTTCGCCGACATTTTGGCATATCGCCGCGCGAATACCGCAATTCAAACAGATGATCGCCGCATAAGCGTCTTATCACAAAACACAAAAAACGCGAACCGCACCTGAATGCGGCTCGCGTTTTGTTTTTATTAAACCTCTGAAAAATTCGTCGGCGCACGTTTTACATTGTGCGAAGCCGAATTTATCGCGTGAATATTTCGGTTTGCGGCACACCTTTTTTGAGGGTAAGCGTTATTTCTTTGCTGCCGTGAGAGAATACAGTCTCCGCGTCATTCGCCGGAGTTACGGTAAGTGTTATTTCATCGGCGTTCCACTCGATATCGCAGCTGTGACCGCCGTAGATGCGAAGTCCGCTGACCTTACCGCTCTCCCATGCGCACGGTATCGCCGGAAGGATATCGACGCGCTCGCGGCGGCTCTGTATCAGCATCTCGCATATCGCCGCGCAGAGTCCCGTGTTTCCGTCAAGCTCATATATTCCGCCCGTTACCGAATCGGTCGGTCCTTCATGCGTTATAAGCATATTCGGACGGCTGAGGAAGCTTATCATCGGCTCGACAAAGCGTCCGGCACTCTCGCCGTCGTAAAGCCGCGCGTTCATTATAATGAGCATTGCGCCCGCCCAGTTCGCAAGCACGATATCGCGCGCGTTTTCGCCGAGTCGGCATTCCATAACGCGTTTGACGGCGGCGGCAAGCTCCGGACTGCGCTTCGCATCGATAAGACCGAGCGGATGGAGGGCGATAAGATGGCACATATGGCGGTGATCGGGGAATGAATCCTCGAAATCGCCTTTCCATTCGCACAGACGTCCGAGACTGCCGGTTTTAAATTCGGGAAGCCGAGCATACGCCGCTTCTATGCGTTCGTCAAGCTCGCCGCTCTCGCCGAGTATAGCATCAGCTTCAGCTGTCGCCTTGAAAATGTACTTGGCGAGCGATGTATCGGCGGTCGCACCGACGGTCATGCAGCAGCTGCGGCCGTCCTTTTTATATTGGTTTTCCGGCGAATACGACGGATTTATGACAAGCTCGCCGCTCTCATTTTCGCTTAAAACAGAAAGATAAAAGCGCGCGCAGCCGCGAAGCACCGGTATGTATTCGCGCAGGAAATCAATATCGCCGGTATATAGCCAATGCTCCCAGATGTGTGTCGCCGCCCATGCTCCGCCGCTTAAAAACAGTCCCCAGTCGACATCCCAGCCGGGCGCTGCCCAGCCGTGTGCGTTGGAAACGGTATGCGCGCACCAGCCGTCAGCACCGTAAAGCTCACGCGCCATCTTCTCGCCCTGAGGCATAAGGATATTTTTCATCCATGTAAAGAGAGGAGCGACGCTGTCGCCGATACCGGTCGGCTCGGACGGATAATAGTTCATCTGCGTATTGATATCGAGGTGCATATCGTCCGTCCACTCCATACGGCAGGCGCGTCCGTCGTTGAGAATGCCCTGTAATGCCGACGGCAGCGGGCTGTCCTCGCGCGAGGATATGAGCGAAAGATATCGTCCGTAAGCGAAATACAGCGCGGTAAGCGCATAATCGCTTTTATCCTCGCGGTATGCGAGAATACGGCGGTCGGTATCGAGCGCACTGTTGATATTTCCCGCAAGAGAGAGGGTGCAGCGGCTCATATGTTCGCTCATATCGGCAGTGTGACGCGCGAACAGAGCGTCATAGCCGCGCTCACAGGCGTCGCCGAGCCGTGCGTGCGATATGGCTTTCGCATCAGCGCCCCAAAGATCGCAGGCGCATGAGAGGTAAACCGTGACATACGACGCGCCCTCGACAAGCGTTCCGGCACGCGAACGCGATACCTTTCCGTCGGTGTCAAAACGCAGACGCATTATATAATTTACGCCGTGCAGACCGTCGCTGTGGATATTTTCGAGCGCAATGCCCTCCGCCGTGATGTCGCAGCCGCTGCGCGAGCATTTCCACGGTCCGCTGACGCCCTCAAGCGAGATAGTTATGCCAGCGACAGGCTTATCTGACATAACGCGCACAGCCATAACCTTATCCGGATTTGAAATAAAACCTTCGCGCGTCACCTTTGCCGACGGATATTCGAGCGTTTCACGCTCCACACCGCTCATAATATCGAGCGAGCGCGTCTGCGATACAGCTTCGCCCATCTGCGAAACGGAAAGCATAAGACGCCCCATCGGAAGCTGTGTGCCGTAATTTTCCTTAACGCCGGTGCATTGAGCAAGCAGCTTTTCCGCCGCCGCAATATCGCCTTTCAGCAGATAACGGCGTGCGTCCGCCATAGCTTCACGCGCATTCGGACGCAGACATTCGTCCTGAGTACAGCCCGACCAGCAGCTCGATTCGGTAAGCTCATAAAGTCCGCTCTCGCCGCCGTATGCCATCGCGCCCATATGACCGTTGCCCAGCGGCAGAGCTTCCACCCATTCGTTCGCCGGACTGCTGTAATGAAGCAGATAATCGTTCATATTTATGCTCCTTCTACTTTTTTATACAGGTGTTACGCTGATTTCACATTCATCTGATATATCACATTCGACAGCCGTCGTACAGCCGTCCTCGACGGCGGCGGTGCGGTTGAGGATATAGGCGGTGTCGGAGAGCTTTTCGACGATCCCCTCCGAACGTATCCCCTCGAGCACTCCGGCGACGTTCGACACATTGCCGCTTCCGCCTTTGAAATTAAAATCAATACGGTATTCGCCGGGGAAACGTACGAATGCGGTAAGATCGGCAGTGTTATGTCCAGCCTGATATGTTCCGCACGACTGGCGAAGCTGATCGTAGGCGTCGACCGGAGCGGAAAGCGAGCTTATCAGCGAGCCGATATCGACGTCCTCGACATTGTATGCCGAGAATTCGCGCAGACAGGGCGTCGCCGCCGCCGCTGTGACCTCAATTTTGACAGCGTCTGCTTCTGCCGTTTCAAAAACCTCGATCCGGCAAGCGCCTATCATGCTTCCCGAGCATACGACGCGCCATTCGCCGCCGATGCGCAACAATACGTTATAACCGCGCACACGTTCGCCCAGCCGTATATCCTCGGCGACTCGGATATGGTTCACGGCAAGTTCTTTGCCGAAATATACCGCTGCGCTGTCGTCCGAAAGCTCCAGTTTACCGATTATAGGGTGAGCGAAGCGGCGTTCAAGCTCCGCGCCGAATTCGCTGTAACGGTTCATGTCGCCATCCGGAATGAGTCCGTCGGTGTTAGGCGTACTGTTGAGCAGCATTACAGCGCCGCGTCCGACCGATTTATAATAGCACTCCACAAGCTGTCCGACGCTCTTGCGTTTGCTCTCGTTTTCGGGCGACCAGAACCAGTTATGGGTATAAAGCGGCACATCGCATTCGATATCCGCCCAGACATCTCCGCGCGGATCGCTGTGGCGAGCGGTCGAAAGTCCGGTGGCGAGCTTTGCCCGCGATATTGTGTTGTAGCTCGGATATGGCGTCGCGCCGTTTTCAGTGCCGCACCAGCGGATATTGGCGTGCGGACTTTGCAGTATCACGCAGTTTTTTGCGTATTTTTCAATAATATCGGCGATGGGCAGACGCGCAGAGCCGTCAAACCAAACCTCGAGCATATCGCCGTAACGCGACAGCACCTCGGTAAGCTGCGTGCGGTAGGCTTTCGCATATTTCTCCTGAAGGGCGGGATCGCGCGTCACTCCTCCGCCGCCCAGATAAGCGCCGAAATACGCGTCGCCGGGATAGACATATATGCCCATATTCAGTCCGTATTTTTTGCATGAAGCGGCAAGCTCGGCGATAAGATCGCCTTTACCGCCGCGAAACGGCGTGTTCTTGACGCTGTAATCAGATGACTCAGTCTGCCACCAGCAAAATCCGCCGGCGTGCTTTGCGACAAACAATATCTCCTTAGCACCCCATAAAAGCGCGGCGCGGCACCATTGATCGGTGTCGGTTTTCTCCGGATTTATCGACGACAAAGGCGTCGAGAGATCGTCATATTCCCTTCCCTGCCATGTATTAGGCGCGAAATGCACGAACATTATCCGCTCCTGCATATGATAGCGGTATTGTACCGGCGAGGGGACGGCGGGCGAGTAAGAAAGCAGTTCCATCGGTTGGACTCCTTTATTATTGTATTTTGAACAGATAAATTTCACTTCTGCCGCTGCCTTGAAGCGAGGTGCGGGTGCAGGCGGTCAGATATGCCGGTCTGCCGTCACGCATGAGTATCCCGGGACGCTCGAGCTTGGTCGAACGCTCGCCGTCTGCAAAGGACGCACAGTCCGGTATTTCCGTGTAATCGCACAGTCTGCCGAGCGCGAGCTTAGCATCTGACATACGGAACATGTCGCCACGCTTTTCCCATAGTATCAGAGCGCCGAATATTCCGGTATTTGTTCCGAAATTGTCGGTGGTGACAAGATATGCCACGCCATCTGAAACGAATGCCTTGGCGTCCTCGATATAGAAAATATTATCGGTTACTTTTCGGTTTTCGGGGATATATTCGCCGCAGAGAGTATCGCACACCGCGCAGCCATAGCCGATATCATGCACCGATGTGCCGCATTTGAAGTATATCCGATATTTTCCGTCGTCCTCGCGCGTCAGCGTCGGATTGGAGCAGCCGCAGCACGAGTTGAATGTCCAGTGCGCGGGATCGTCCGATTTGCGCAGAACGATACCGTCTCCGTGCGCTGGCGTCCACGGTCCGTCGGGGGTATCGGCGGTCAGCATACCGACCATCGTGCTGCCCATGCGTTCGCGTCCGTCGGGTATGCGCGCGTCAAAGGTTATATAAATAAGCACATATTTATCATCAATGTGAAATATCTGAGGGTTATGTGCGCAGGTCTGCCATATCTCCGGCATATGTCCCGGAGTGAGCGGAGTATCGCGATAGGTGAACGTTCCCTCCGGCGAATCTGCGGTATAATGCCGAACCTCGCTCGTCCGCCGCCAATCCTCGGACGAACCTGTCCAGCGCGTGGCGAACAGATGACATACGCCGTCATGCTCGATCATATCGGAGCACCAGAACCAGCAGCTTTCGTCCCCGAGCAGGCTTTTACAGAAAACTGCGCGGTCGGCAATATCCGCTATCGGCAGACGCGTAAGACGATTTTGTTCATATTCACGCAATTTGTTCATTTTAATCGCTCCAAAGCATTATTTGACGTATTCGAGCGCACCGCTGTATTTTCCCTGTCCGAGCTGTATCACCGCGCGGCGTCCGCGAACGGTGCAGGACGCCGGCTGACCGTTGACGGTGAGTGCGGCGGCGCGTGTGATATCGAGCGGAAGCGCAAGCTCTGCCTGCACATTGCATGGAATATCGAGTGAAAATTCAAAGCGGTCGGCGCTGTCGTTCCAGCCGGTGCGCACGACGCCCAATTCGGTCGCGACCGCGCCGCTTGCCTGCGCAAGTCCGCCGAGATGCGGCTCAATAATAATTTCGCGGCGTCCGATATCGCCCGATCGCCTGACGCCGAGGATATACGCGCTCATGAAATACGCCGGAACTATGCCGAAGCAGTGAAACTGACGGCTTCCGGGTCCGAAGCGCTCACGCGTCGCGTAGCCGGGATTGTTTTCTTCGAAATTCTCACCAAACGAGCGTTTCATCAGAGCGACCGCCGCGCTGTCGTCCTCCGCGGTGTCCCTGCGATAAAGTGCGTTAAATAAAAATCTATGCGTATACGGCCAGAGCGCCGCGCCCGCTTCATATGCGTTGGCGCTGATATATCCGAGAACAACGTCCGCGGTATCGCCCTGTGCGACGCCGC
>JBAXZA010000096.1:0-6753 GCA_041670545.1 Eubacteriales bacterium
ACCCCACGCCTGTTGACCCCACGCCTGTTGACCCCACGCCTGTCGACCCGACACCTGTCGACCCGACACCTGTCGACCCCACGCCTGTTGAGCCTGCCGAGGAGATAACCGAGCCTGAAACTCCCCTCGCTCAGCCAGACGACACTGCCGACGAGGTATTTGAGGAGCTGCCCGAAGAGAAAACTCCTCTTGCTCAGCCCGAAACAGCGCCTGTCACCGAGGATATCGCCGAAACCGACGTACCCATGACGGCTCCGCAGACCTCCGACAACAGCTCGCTCGCCGTTTTCGCGGCGGCAGGGCTTGTGTCGATGCTCGCGGCTGCTTTCGTAGTGTTCAAGAAGAAGAAAAACTGAAATCATAAGTGAAAAAGCGGCGTCCTTTAGTTGGACGCCGCTTTTTTGCACTTCTGACGCGCAATACGTTTATTTTACGCTCAAATTCGCCTTGGTATATTGTATTTGAGCCGCGCGTGTGTTATAATTTTTATAATCAAAGACGTGCTTTCCGCAAATGTTTCATGTGAAACATTCGGCGGCGTCTTATTCTGCATTTTAACGTGTCTGGAGATGATATTTTGATTTACGAAAGCAAAGCCGGACTTTCCAGCGCGGAGGTCAGCGCCGCGCTTAAAGCGTCGCTTGACGCGGGTTTTCTGCGTTCCGTCGGTGCGCTGCGCTACGAGCAGCCGCCGCGCCGCGTGCTGCTGCTCCCGCCTGATTATACCCGAATGTATTCGGGCGCGGGACTTCTCACCTCGATATATTATAAGCTGCTTTCTGCGATGGGCGCGCAGGTCGACGTCATGCCCGCGCTCGGCACTCACGCGCCTATGACAAACGAGGAAATACGCATATTCTTTCGCGGCGCAGTTCCGCCGGAGAGCGTTATTGTCCACCGCTGGCGCGACGACGTCGTTAAAATCGGCGAGGTGCCCGGCAGCTTCGTTTCGGAGGTTTCAGACGGACTTGTCCGCGATGCCATCGACGTTGAGGTCAATCGCCGGATAGTGTCGGGCGGCTACGATCTCATCATCTCGATGGGGCAGGTCGTGCCGCACGAGGTCGTCGGTATGGCGAATTATTCGAAGAACATTTTTGTCGGCTGCGGCGGTGCGTCGATGATAAATTCGTCGCATATGCTCGGAGCTTTTTACGGCATGGAGCGCGTTATGGGACGCGATTTTTCGCCGGTGCGCAAGGTTTTCGATTACGCCGAAACGCGTTTCCTCACCGATGTGCCGCTGCTCTACGTCCTCACCGCGACGACCAACGAGGGCGAACGAGTCGATATCCACGGTCTTTACATCGGACGCTCGCGCGAAAATTTTGAAGCCGCCGTCGCTCAGAGTCAGCGCTATAATCTCACTTATCTTGATAAACCGATACAAAAATGCGTCGTTTATCTCGATCCCCGCGAATTCAAAAGCACATGGCTCGGCAACAAGGCTATCTACCGCACGCGTATGGCGATGGCTGACGGCGGCGAGCTTATTATTATAGCCCCCGGCGTCGCCCGCTTCGGCGAGGACGCCGAAAACGACCGCCTTATACGCAAATACGGCTATGTCGGACGCGAAAACGTCCTGCGGCTCGTCCGTGAAAACGATGATTTGAAGCAGAATCTATCGGTCGCCGCGCATCTTATCCACGGCAGCTCGGACGGACGCTTTAATATCACCTACTGCCCCGGCGCACTCACACGCGAGGAAACCGAGGGCGCGGCGTTCGGATATATTCCGTACGGTGAAATTATCAAGACCTACGATCCCGCCATTCTGCGCGACGGCTGGAATACTGTCGGCGGCGAGGAAATATTCTATGTGTCCAATCCGGCGCTCGGACTTTGGAGCGTTAAGAGATAAAGCGGCGAGAGTATAAACACATACTTAATCCTGCATTATTCAATCGCGCTTCGAAAAAAGGAGAAATTATGATAGATCTGCATACACATTCGACCTGCTCCGACGGCTCGATGACGCCGCGCGAGCTTGTGCGGCACGCGAAGGCGAGCGGGCTTGAGGCTATGGCGCTCTCCGACCACGACGGCATAGACGGAGTCGCCGACGCTCTCGACGAGGGAAAAAATATCGGCATCGAAGTGATTCCGGCGGTCGAGCTGTCCGTTCAGAGCGAAACAGAAACGCATATTTTGGGCTATTATATCGATATAAACGACAAGCGTATGCACGACGAGCTTGCCCAAGCGAAAAAGGTTCGTATGCAGCGCAACTACGAATACAGCGCAAAGCTGAAAACGCTCGGCTTTGACGTTTCGGTGGAGGACGCCGCGCGCGCCTCGGGCTGGGACGGCAGCTCGCCGCTTTCCGAGGTGCTGATCGCCCGCGCGCATTTTGCGCGAGTCATGTTTGACCGCGGCTATGTGCCGTCGGTGAAATACGCGTTCGACACCTATCTCGCCAACGGCTGCCCCGCCTATTCGTCGCTTCAGTATTTCACCCCCGAGCAGGGCGTGGAGCTGATAAAATCGGTCGGCGGCATGGCGTTCGTCGCGCACCTCCACCTCACGCGCAAAAGCGACGAGGAAATGGTGCGCTTCCTCACCGGACTCAAAGCGCACGGTCTTGACGGCATCGAGGGCTATTATACCGAATACACCCCAGAAATGGCGGACAAATACCGCGCGATGGCGTCCTCGCTGGGGCTTATGATATCGGGCGGCACAGATTTTCACGGCTCGATGAAGCCGCACATTTCAATCGGACGCGGCATGGTAAATAATCCCATATCAATACCGTACAGCGTGCTTGCCGATATAAAAGCGGAGCATAAACGTCAGATAACAAAATAATATATTACGTCAAAGAGGGAAATATCATGAAAAATTCATGCGATATCGGACTTATCGGACTCGCCGTGATGGGCGAAAATCTCGTCATGAACATGGAAAGCAAGGGCTTTACCGTCGCGGTGTTCAACCGCACCGTGCAGCGCGTTACTGATTTTGTCGAGGGACGCGCTAAGGGCAAAAATATCGTCGGAACCTATTCGCTGGAGGAGCTTGTCGGCACGCTCAAAACGCCGCGCAAGGTCATGCTTATGGTCAAAGCGGGCGATCCGGTGGACTCCTTCATCGAAAAGCTCATACCGCTGCTCTCGGCAGGCGATATTATCATCGACGGCGGCAATTCGCATTTTCCCGATACCATTCGCCGTACCGCGTATGTGGAATCAAAGGGACTGCTCTATATCGGCACTGGCGTTTCGGGCGGCGAGGAGGGTGCGCTGCTCGGCCCGTCCATGATGCCCGGCGGTTCGCCCGCCGCGTGGGAGCACGTCAAGCCGATTTTACAGGCGATCTGTGCTAAAGCCGAGGATAAAAACGCGCCCGGCGGCTACGCTCCCTGCTGCGACTGGGTCGGTGAGAACGGCGCGGGACATTTTGTCAAAATGGTGCATAACGGCATCGAATACGGCGATATGCAGCTCATCTGCGAAGCCTACCAGCTGATGCGCGATATGCTGAAAATGTCCGCCGACGAGATTCACGACGTTTTCGCCGCGTGGAGAAAAACCGAGCTTGACAGCTACCTCGTCGACATCACCACCGATATTTTAGCCTACAAGGACACGGACGGCGAACCCATCGTCGACCATATCCTCGATACCGCCGGTCAAAAGGGAACGGGCAAATGGACTGGCATTGCGGCGCTCGACGAGGGCGTTCCGCTGACACTCATCGGAGAAGCCGTGTTCGCGCGCTGCCTCTCCGCGATGAAGGAGGAACGCGTCGAAGCGTCGAAAACTCTCGGCGGCATCGAGGACATCGCCGAACTCGATCCGGCGCTCAAAACCGAATTTATCGAGAAAATACGCTGCGCTCTGCTGGCGTCAAAGATAATATCCTACGCGCAGGGCTATACCTTAATGCGTGCGGCGGCTAAAACCTACAACTGGAAGCTCAATTACGGCGGCATCGCGCTCATGTGGCGCGGCGGCTGCATAATACGTTCGGTTTTCCTCGGCAAGATCAAAGAAGCCTACGACGCGAACCCCGAGCTTACAAATCTTCTGCTCGATCCCTATTTTAACGAGAAGATACGCTCGCTCGTCACCTCGTGGCGCTCTGTCGTCGCGATGGCTGCCACCTCCGGCGTTCCCGCTCCGGCGTTCTCCGCGGCGCTTTCGTATTTCGACGGCTATCGCTGCGGACGGCTGCCCGCAAATCTGCTTCAGGCGCAGCGCGATTATTTCGGAGCGCACACCTATGAGCGCCTTGATTCCCCTCGCGGCGAATTTTTCCATACCAACTGGACGGGTCACGGCGGAGATACCGCCGCCCATACATATAACGCGTAAGAAGCCGGGATACGTTGGGGAGAGCCTTTGGAAAGGCTCTCCCCAACCCCCCCGCTAAACTTTTAGCAGTGATGGATTTGTATTTTTGTGAGAATATTACTGCATTAACATAATTATAATGTCGACAAAGCTCCTCTATATGTGATATAATGATGTTACAACAACATTATATTTACATACGGAGGAGCTTTTGTGATGAAAATACCTGTGTTTTGCCGCATTTCGCGCCGCATATTCGGTTATGGCTTTGCCGCCGTCGCGTTATCGCTTACGGCGACGCTTTTTTACGCCGGCTCGCTCACCGGTATGGATGCGGCGGTATTCGCCGCGACTCTGCCCGACGTCGCCGAGCATCTCGTCATGAGCGCGACGCTCATTATCGGCGGCGCTCTGCTCTGGGACTGCGCCGCAGGGCGTTCGGATAATTTATGAAAATTCGACGGTGAAGGAAGGGGGTACGCGGCCTTTTGGAAAAGGCCTGGCGAAAACTTTATAACAAAGGTGATTTTATTATAGTTTACCCTTTTTTAAAGTCTTTGCACAGCTTTCTTCAGAAAGCGCGTACCCTGTTTCTATATCGTCGAACTCACGTTATTTAGCCCATGGTCGCGGTGAACGCTTCGTTTACGCGTTTGATATCCTCAGCGGCGAGTGATTCGTTTTTGGCGTAGCGGGAGGCGAAATCCTTATCGGAATTATATACGAGATAGAGAATCTCATCATTATAAAGACCTATCTGGAAGTACCAGCCGAGGTCATAGACGCGTGTCGAGAGAATAATATCGAGCATTTCCGAGCTTTCGTCGTCGCGGAAATATTTACCCTTTAATGTTTTCTCGTAATAGGCGGGCGTAACGAGCTGCTGCCCCTGATATGCGAGCGCTTCGAGCACCGCGCCGGTGCGCTCCTCGTCCGCTATAACCGCAGGAACACATAGGAACAGCGAATGCCACGAGCCGATGGTGTGACCGTAATCTTCCTGCGCCTCATCGTATTTAGGAGCAGGAAGCACTCCGAAATCGGTTTCCATATCGCGGAAATAGGAGGTCAGATCGAGCAGCTGCATAAAGAAGAGCGACTGACCCGAGGCGAACATCGAAACGGGCGTTGTGATATCGTAGCTGACGCGCTGATAGTTATAGCAGACGTCCTTTGTATAAATATACGAGGTGTAGCGGTCGATCATATCGAAAATGCGTTCGGTATAGAGAGTAAGCTCAAGCTCACCGGAATCGTTTATATGTGCGCATTTGCCGAGCGTGCCGTTGACAGCGCCCATTATTGAATCGTCCCATACTATCGCGCCAAAGCGGTCGGAGCTGTCCATTTTGCCGTCGCCGTTGAGGTCTGCGGAAACCGAGGACGCCATCGAGGTCATTTTGTCGAACGTCCATTTGCCGTCGCGCACGAGGGCGTAGGGATCGTCGAGCGCGTAATCTGTTATCAGCTTTTTTGAGAACAGATAACAGCCGGTGGCGTCGTTGTCGGCGGTCGATATGTCGCCGGTGGTGAAGAACATACGCCCCTTGATGGTCATGTCGGCGTTTGCCTTCTGATCCCACCACGGCTTTGAAAGGTCTGTATACGGCAGGGAATTGAGATCGCGCAGATTGCCAGAGCAGGCGAGGTTGGCGGCGTCGTAAACGCATATCATCGCGGCGTCGTAGGCGTTGTCGCCCGCCATAACCGATTTTGAGATCAGCTGATAGCCGTCGCCCTGACCCTTGGTGCTGCCGTATTTTTCGATAGTATTCACCGTGATGCCGAACTGCTCTCCGACCGCCTGATTGCGAAGATAACGCGCGTCGTTGAGCACCTCGCCGTTCTGCTCGTCGGCTTTAAAATCGTCCTTCTTCCAGTTGTTTTCGGTGTTTCCGGAAATCAGAATATTAAAGGTATAGCCGTCCCATTTTTTATCCGGATATTCAGGCGTCGCTTCGCTCGTTTCGGTTTCGGCCGGCGTCTGCGCCGTCTGAGGCGTGCCGGCGGCGGTCGTCTCGTCTCTCGCACCGCCTGCGCAGGAAGAAAGCAGCAGCAGCGCCGCGAGCAGCAGCGCGCTCATACGTTTGCATTTACACATTTTTTGCATCCCCCAATTATATATTTATATCGCGGCGCTTACAGATATTTCGCCAGAAGCTCGCCGTAACGCCTGACCGGCGGCTCTCCGTAAAGCATGACATAGGGTTCGCCTATCATTGAGCCGAAGGTTTTTATCGTGCCTATGCCGCGCGAGGTATAGGCGGCGACGTCGCTCTCAAACACCTTTTCGTCGAACGGCACTCGCACCGGCGGCATTTTATAGCCCGAATAAAGCGCGTTGTCAAGCCAATATTCGAGTATCTGCGCTTCATCGGCGGCAAACACCGTGAGCAGACTGTCAAGCTCTGAGAGCCAGCGCCGTCCGCGCTCCTCGCCGGGATCGGATATCGGC
>JBAXZA010000097.1:0-6702 GCA_041670545.1 Eubacteriales bacterium
CGATATTGCCGATTTCATATCCGGCGGCACGGACGAGCGCGGCGGTTTTACACGCGAGCATCAGGCTGTCCGCGCCGCGATAGCTCTCGTCGGACGGCGGAAAATGATAGCCGATATCGCGAAGCGACGCCGCGCCGAGCAGCGAATCCATCACCGCATGGGTGAGGACATCGGCGTCCGAATGGCCGTCAAGCCCTTTAAAAAACGGTATCTCAACTCCGCCGAGAATAAGCTTTCTGCCGTCGACGAGCCGGTGAACGTCGTAGCCGTGACCGATACGGTACGCAAACATCAGACGTTTCCCTCCCCGCGTGCCGCGCGGTCGCTCCTCATTTGAAGTATTGCCTGCGCGAGATAAAAATCGTCCGGCGTGGTCAGCTTTAGGTTTTCGTAGCCGCAGTCGACGAGCTTTATCTTGAAGCCTATATTTTCCGCGAGCATACAGTCGTCGGTGACCTCGTAGCCGTTTTCACGCGCGATATATGCCGCCGCGCGGTATATATCGGTCTTGAATATCTGCGGTGTCTGCGCGTGCCACAGATACGCGCGGTCGATGGTTTCGCATATGAAGCCGCTGTGATCTGATTTTTTGATGGTATCCTTCGATTTTTCCGCCGCCGTTGCACAGCCGTAGATATACGCCTTGTGGAAAACGTTTTCTATCATGTCCGGCGTGATAAGACAGCGTGCGCCGTCGTGAATGGCGACAAAATCCGAGCGGTCGTCGATGCTCTTGAAGCCCTCAAGCACCGAGAGCTGACGCGTTGCGCCGCCCTTTACCACTGCACTCAGCTTTTTGAAGCCGTAACGCTCGGAAAATTCCGCATAGCACGGGATTTCGTCCTCCCGCGCGACTACCACTATCTCGCGGATAAAATCGCACGCCTCAAACTGCATTATTGTGCGCACAACAACCGGCATTCCGCAAAGCTCCGTCATCTGCTTGGTTTTGTCGTGATGCTCGCCCATGCGCGTGCCGTTACCCGCCGCGACTATTATCGCCGAATTGAAGTAGCGCCGGATATCTCCGCCGCTGTGACCGAGCTGTGATACTATATCGCTCAGCTTGCTCGCAAAATTGTTCAAATTATTATTCTCCCCGAGGATATCGAGTCCTCTTATATCGAATTTCAATAAAACATTACCGTTGACTGATAACAGTATACCACGAAAACCGCGGTAAATATTAACAAGCTGATAATTATTTTATCCTATAATGTAAATATCTGTGCAAAATACCACCTATGCGCGGACACAAACTCGCCGGGAGAAAATTCAAAAAGCTGAACTTGCTCCCGGCGGGTAAGATGCGGGTTACGGAGATGCGGGGGAACGGAGATGCGCGCTTTCCGAGGAAAGCTGTGCAAAGGCTTTAAGCTGGGATATTATTTTGCTTTTATTTGAAGCTGTAGCCTAAGTCGAAGGCACGTTTATTGTTTTCAATAAGCTTTGCCTTTGACGCGGGTATATGCGACACCATGTTTTCGATGAATTCTTCGCGCGTAAACAGCTTGGTCGCCGCGACGATTTTGCCCATCATGATGACATTCGCGCCGCCCGCGAGGTCGTTGTCCGACGCGAGCTTGGTCGCGGGAACATAATACGCGCCGCCGAGATCGTCTCTCCACGATATTTTATTGATGAGAGAGCTGTCGGCGAACAGCGTGCCGTAGGGCTTGACGCTCTGCTCGAATTTATCGAACGACTGTATGTTGAAAACCACGAGTATATCGGGCTTTGTAACGATAGGAGAACCTATTTCCTCGTCCGAGATGATTACCGAGCAGTTGCAGGTGCCGCCGCGCATCTCCGGACCGTAGGAGGGCAGCCACGAAACGTTGTAGCCCTTTGTCATGGCGCAGTTGGCGAGCTGCTTTGCGGCAAAAAGTATGCCCTGACCGCCGAAACCGGCTAAAAGAAAGCTCTTTGTCATGTCAGATGCCCTCCTTTTCCTCGTCGGAGGTCTTATCCTTGTAAACTCCGAGCGGATACTGCTTCATCATATCGGTGCGAACCCACTCCAGCGCTTCTGTGGGCGACATACCCCAGTTTGTCGGGCAGGTGGAAAGCACCTCGACAATCGAGAGTCCCTTTCCGGCTATCTGACACTCGAACGCCTTTTTGATCGCTTTTTTAGCGTTATTGACGTTCTTGACGCAGTCGACCGAAACGCGTTCGGCGTACGCTGTGCCATCGAGGGTGGAGAGCATCTCGCAGACGCGGATAGGATTGCCCTGTATTTCCTTTTTGCGGCCGTAGGGGGTCGTGGTCGTGACCTGACCTAGCAGTGTTGTAGGAGCCATCTGACCGCCGGTCATGCCGTATATAGCGTTATTTATGAATATTATCGTGATATTTTCACCGCGAGCACCTACATGGACGGTTTCGGCAGTGCCGATTGCGGCGAGGTCGCCGTCGCCCTGATAGGTGAACACAACGCGGTCGGGAAGTGAGCGCTTGACGCCCGTCGCAACGGCAGGAGCGCGTCCGTGAGCGGCTTCGATCATATCGCACTCGAAATAATTATAAGCGAAAACAGAGCAGCCGACCGGCGCTATGCCGATGGTTTTACCCTCGATGCCAAGCTCGTCTATAACCTGCGCGACCAGACGGTGAACGATACCGTGCGTGCAGCCGGGGCAGTAATGGAGCGGGACGTTCGAAAGGGATTTGGGACGTTCAAAAACAACAGACATCAGTTAGCACCTCCGAGTTTGAGTATAGCCTTAGTGACCTCGTCGGGCGTGGGGATCATGCCGCCCGTGCGGCCGAAGAATTCGACGGGGCGGCGGCAGTCGATCGCGACCTTGACGTCGTCGACCATCTGTCCCATATTAAGCTCGCAGACGAGGAAGCTCTTTGCCTTATCCGCAAGTGCGGCAAGGGCTTTTTTGGGGTACGGCCACAGGGTTATCGGGCGGAGCATACCCGCCTTGACACCCTTTTTGCGGGCGGCGGTGATGGCGGATTTGCACACGCGGGCGGTGATTCCATAGGCGACGACTATAACGTCGGCGTCGTCGGTCATGTATTCCTCGTATGCGACCTCATTTTCCTCGATCAGCTTATAGCGCTCAAAGCGAGCGCGGATAACGTCCTCAAGCTCCTTGGGGTCTATATAAAGCGAGTTTATAATGTTCTTTTTGCGCTTGCCCTCGTGACCGCAGGTAGCCCACGGCTTCTCGGGAAGCGTGACGGCGGAGGCGTCGCGAAGCTCGACCGGCTCCATCATCTGACCGAGAGCACCGTCGGCGAGTATCATAACGGGGCAGCGGTATTTATCGCCGATATCAAAAGCCTTACCGGTCATATCCGCCATCTCCTGCACGGAGGAAGGGGCGAGGACGACGAGATGCGCGTCGCCGTGGCCGAGCGCCTTGGTAGCCTGATAATAATCGGACTGAGCGGGCTGTATGCCGCCGAGTCCAGGGCCGCCGCGCTGAACATTAAGTATCAGGCAGGGCAGATCCGAGCCGACGATGTAGCTCACGCCCTCGCTTTTGAGCGAGATTCCGGGCGATGAGGATGAGGTCATGCAGCGGACGCCGGCGCTTGCCGCGCCGTAGATCATGTTGATCGCCGCGATTTCGCTTTCCGCCTGAAGACAAAGTCCGCCGACCTTTGGCATACGCTTAGCCATATATTCGGCGATCTCGGTCTGGGGAGTTATCGGATATCCGAAGTAGTGAAGGCAGCCGCTGCGTATCGCCGATTCGGCGATGGCTTCGTTGCCCTTCATCAGTACCTTTGCCATTTGTATCTCTCCTTTTAATGTTTATACGGTGCGCGGATCTGTCGGATAATGTATAATTATCCATGATCCAAACATCATTTTAAGCTTTCGCCGACCCTTTTCAAAAAGCGGCTCAGCCCGCTCCGGCGCACCGTTCTGCTCCTTACGCGTCTTTTTCGACGGTAATGACGGTATCGGGGCACATGGTCGCGCACATTGCGCAGGCGATGCACTTTGACTGGTCGACGACCTCTGCCGGGTGATAGCCCTTTTTATTGAGCGTATGGGCGGCGAGGGCGATTATCTTTTTGGGACAAGCCTGAACGCAAAGCCCGCAGCCCTTGCACAGATCGGTATTGAATGTGACCTTGTTCATTGATTTCTGACCTCCTTATATACTGCGGCGGCGCAAAAAATATCCGCGCCTCGCTTATTTGACTTTTTTCATCATTTAACGCGCTGTCCGACCGCTTTCGGGACGTTTACTATGTCCTTGGCGGCGGCGTTTACGTCGTGGGAATATCGATGCCGATATCGCGCGTGACGTTTTTCATCACAAAAAGCTCCGAGGTGTCGATATCCCCGCGCGCGAATGTCGCGGAAAACAGCAGCGGCACGCCGGTCAGGGCGCTGACGCGCGATATATACTCACCGCTTGCGGCGAGGGTGTCCGCGTCCGTGGCATATCCGACGTTTGAATTATTGACAAGTCCGGTGACGCGCAGACGGCTGTGACCTTCGATATCGGCGAGCAGTCCCGCGGTATCCTCGGCGGTCGGCGTGAGCGGACGGTACATCGAGCAGACGCAGAGCATATCATAACCACAGGTCTTTATCTGCGCCGAAAACATTCCGAGCGCGACAGCTCCCGTTTCGTCACCGCCGACGTCGAAAACAGCATAGCCGACGCCGTCGAATACCGAATAAATATCGGGAGGCAGCGACGGAACGTCGACATTGGAATTGGCAAATTCAGGTATTATGCAGCGTACCCCCATGCTTTCAAGCTCTGATTTGGAGTCGGCGGCGCGAAAATAGGGATTTACGACATCAAAATCTATGAGCGTCGTTTTTTCGCCGCGCCGCGCGAGCTGCATGGCGATATTGACCGCGACATTGGTCTTTCCCGAGCCGAAATGACCGGTGACTATAATAATCCTGTTCTTCGGAGAATAAATATACATTGTTTCTACCCATTATACCATTTTAATGCGTTAATTGCGACTTCTTTGTATTATACCACATAGCTTTAAAAATTAAAAGACCTTTTTGTTAACTGTCGTGACAATTTTTTTTGAATAATTCACATATTTTATTTGAAATCATATAAATTGTATGCTATAATGATCTGTAACATAGGCGATTTACGTCGAAAACGCATCGCCATGCCGAAAGGAGCCGTCATGGAGGCGTTAAAAAGCTTTATAACCGACTCGTGGAACGGACTCGCGATGACAATAGCCTCGATGCGCATACTCGACGTCGTCGACGTGCTCGTGGTGTCTGTTCTGCTCTACTATATAATTAAATTCATACGCGACCGGCGCGCGGGAAAGCTCGCGGCGGGCGTTGTATTCCTCATAGTTGTGCAGCTGCTCTCCGATCTGCTCGATCTTGTGACCATGAAATTCATCATGCAGAACGTTTTTCAGCTCGGTCTGCTCGCCGTAATAGTCGTATTTCAGCCGGAGCTGCGCTCACTGCTCGAAAACGTCGGCGGGGACTCGATACGCAGTCTTAAAATAATCGGCGAACAGCGCGACAATGACGGCACCTCCGCCGTAATATCCGCGGTATGCGAAGCGGCGCGCGATATGTCGCTCACTAAAACCGGCGCTCTCATCGTGTTCGAGCGCTCGACAAAGTTGGGCGACGTCATAAAAAGCGGCACAGTCGTCAACGCCGATCCGTCGGTCATGCTGATAAAGAATATTTTCTTCAATAAAGCCTCTCTGCACGACGGCGCCATGATAATACGCGGCGGCAGAGTATACGCAGCCGGCTGCTTTCTGCCGGTGAGCGTCAAGCTCGATATATCGAAGGATCTCGGCACACGCCACCGCGCCGCCATCGGCATGAGCGAAAACAGCGACGCGCTTGTCGTCGTGGTGTCCGAGGAAACCGGAACGATATCGATCGCCCTCGGCGGTCAGCTGCGACGCGGCTTCGACGATATATCACTGCGCGCCGAGCTTTCAAAATACCTCATCAAGGAAACGCGCGGTCAGACTCGCACGCGCATCATAAGGCACAATACGAAAAAAGACGATAAATAACAGGCGGCGCGGTCTGCACGAAAGCTGACTGACGGCTCGGTCTGCACTAAAACTAACGGCGGCAATGGATTCCGCTTTGTACGAAAATCATCACAGCGCAAGCATGAGAGGCGGTGGGCGTTAATTATGGACGATAAAGACAATATCGGCGGCATTTCGCCGGAAAGCTCCGGCGCGGCAGTAGACGGTGAATATACCATAACGGGAAAATCCAAACACTCAAATTTATGGCTGCGGCTGCTGAGCGTGCTGCTCGCCTTCATTCTTTGGGTGTATGTCATGGGAGTCGAAAGCCCGACGTTTACGACGACGCTCGCCGTGCCGATCTCAATTCTGCCCGACGACGCGCCGCTTTCGGTCATTTCGGGCTATTCGAGCACCGTCGACGTCACGCTTCAGGGCAAACGCGCCGAGATATCCAAAATATCGGCGGGCGACCTCGAAGCCTATATCGACATCTCCGGCTTTACCGTTTCCGGCCGCTATAACGTACCGGTGAGCATCAGCGTTCCCGGCTCGCTCAAGATCACCGAGCAGTCGTTCAGCTCGGTTGCGGTATATCTCGACAACACCTCGACAAAGAACGTGCCGATAAGCGTCAAGCTGGTAAGCTATATGCTCGAGGACGGCGAGCTTGGGGTGAACGATATTGTGACCAATATATCTGAGGTCACTGTCACCGGGCCGTCGGCG
>JBAXZA010000098.1:0-6702 GCA_041670545.1 Eubacteriales bacterium
CAGTGGCAGAAGCCTTCGAAATCGGGATCTTTAATCTGATCTCTGAATTCGCGGCACATACAGAGAAAATCCTCGGTGCGCTGGGTACGGCAGGGGCAATAGCCGCCGGTTTTGTTGAGTCCCTCGCGCACAAGCTTTACCATTTCCGCGTCGGGATTGAGTTTTATACTCATAGCTTCATTCGTCCTCCTTCGGTCATTTGATTGTTCGTGTAGACCTTACCATATAACAAAAACCAGCTGACCCGTTAAAAATTATCCTGCCCAAAATAACGTTCCCGCCAGCGCGTTCAGGCGTTATGGGAGAGCCAAGAGCGGGCGGTTTCGCAGGTGGAGCGCAGGCAGCCCTCCTCGAAGGGGGATTTCAGACCGGCGACAGCGCAAAGCTCGGTAAAGCGTTTAGTACCGCCGCAGTCGACCAGCTTGTTATAGCGTTCCCACGCGTCCTTATAATCGTTCTGCGAGAGCGCCCAGAACATCAGCGCGACGGTCTGTGCAAGGCAGTAATCGATATAATAGAAGGGGAAGCTGTAAATATGATGCTGACGCTGCCAGCCGCGTCCGGCGCTGTAAAACGGTATCTCCTCGAAATCCATATACGGGCGGTAGGTTTTCTCGAGCTTCGCCCACGTTTCATGGCGCTGTGCGGGAGTAAGCTCGGGCTTATCGTACATAATATGCTGAAAATGATCGACCATCGTGCCGTAGGGAATAAAGATCAGCGCGTCCTCAAGGTGACGGAATTTAGCGCGCGCGGTTTCGTCGCCATAGAACAGGTCGAGCCATTTCCACGCGAAAAATTCCATCGACATCGAATGAACCTCGCAGGATTCCATTGTCGGCTGTGAATTTTCAGCTATCTCGAAGCCCATCGTCTTGTAGGCTTCGTAAGCGTGACCGGCTTCATGCGTGAGAACGTCGACGTCGCCGGAGGTGCCGTTGAAGTTTGAGAATATAAAGGGCGCGCCGAATTCGCGGAACTCGGTGCAGTAGCCGCCGACAGCCTTGCCGGGCTTTGCGAGAACGTCGAGCAGCTCGTTTTTATACATAAAATCGATAAATTCTGCGGTCTGCGGCGACATTTCGGTGTACATACGGCGTCCGGCGGCGAGAATCTCGTCAGAGGTGCCCTGCGGCTTGGGATTGCCCTCGCGGAAGCAGAAGGGATCGTCGTACATCTTCATATCGGAGATGCCGATGCGCTCGCCCTGCAATTTTTTGAGCATTTTATCGATCGGCACGACCTCGTCGACGACCTGCTTGCGGAAGCGCTCGACGTCCGCCGGACCGTAGCTGTTGCGCGTCAGGCGCAGATAAGCCACCTCGGTGAACGATTTGTAGCCCAGCTTGTGAGCGATATCGGTGCGGACGCGAATAAGGCTGTCATACAGCTCGTCGAGCTTGTCGCCGACCGACATATAATAATTGCCCTCGGCGTAATAAGCGCCGCGGCGAACCTCGCGGTCAGCGCTTTCCTTGTAGGGTGAGAGCTGCGCGAGATTGAGCGTTTTGCCGTCGAATTCTATCTGTGCGCCGGCGACCAGCTTCTCATAATCGGAAACCAGACGGTTTTCCTCCTGAAGCTGAGGGACGATGGCGGGATCGAAGCATTTGAGCTGCATTTCAATATTGACGAAAAGCAGCGCTCCGAAACGCTTCTCAAGCTCTGTGCGATAGGGCGAGGAAACGAGCGAAACGAGGAACTGCTGCATCATTTCGTCGAGCAGGGGAGAGGTTTCGTCGCAGAAATCGTTTTCCGCGACATAATATTCGTCGCGCGTATCTATCGTATGGCGGCAGTGCGCGAGCGAGAACATCGTGTAGGCGTGACCGGAGAGCTTCTCGTGCTCCATAACGGCGTCCGCGACGTCCTGCGCAGACGCGGCGTCCTTCACCTTTTCGGTCAGAGCGGCGTAGGAAGCTCGCAGGGCGTCAATATCGACGCGGCTGTACGGCATATCGGAAAATTTCATGTTCATAGTCCTTTCATATTGTGTTAATTGATATAATCTCTAACATGACAATGTTGTGAACACACCTATTATAGTACATTTTCACAAATAACACAATAGTTTTCAATTTTTATTTACATTTCGCGGCGCACAATTTATAAAAAAGGGTTTGACATTTTAACGGAAATAGTATATCATATGTTTATATGCGGTAAAGGAGTGTTTTTTTGCGGGTTTGATGATAAACGTGTAAAATAACGCTCCCCGTCGGCGTATAATATTTGACGCATGGGAGCGGCGCGGCGTTTTCGCCGTCCGGTTTCGTGTCAGCGCGGGCAGACGTCCGCGTGTCCGCATATTCCTATGATCATTTTGAAAGGAAGAAATAATATGGAACAGGCAAAGCTCACCGAACTTAGCAGGACAGCCGCCGAAATCCGGCTCGGCGCTCTCGAGGCGGTATACAGCGCAAGCTCCGGACATCCCGGCGGATCGCTGTCCATCGCCGATATTCTGGCATATCTCTATTTTGTCGAAATGAAGCTTGACCCCAAGAATCCGGCATGGGAGGACCGCGACCGCTTTGTGCTCTCAAAGGGACATACCGCGCCCGCGCTCTATTCCGTTCTCTCGCTGCGCGGCTATTTCCCGCGCGAGGATTTGAAAACCTTCCGTAATATTGAAAGCTATCTCCAGGGTCACCCGGATATGAAGCATACCCCCGGCGTCGATATGTCCACCGGCTCGCTCGGACTCGGCATCTCGGCAGCCTGCGGCATGGCGCTTTCGGGCAAGATATATAATAAGGATTACCGCGTCTACTCAATGCTGGGCGACGGTGAAATAGAAGAGGGTCAGGTCTGGGAGGCGGCAATGTTCGCCGCTCACTATAAGCTGGATAACCTCTGTGCCTTCGTCGATTTCAACGGACTTCAGATCGACGGCAAGATCACCGACGTCATGAATTCCACTCCTATCGACGACAAATTCAAGACGTTCGGCTGGCACGTCATCGTTATAAACGGTCACGATTTCAATGAGATTGAAGCTGCCGTCAACGAAGCGAAAACGATAAAGGGCCGTCCGACCATGATAATCGCCAAAACCGTCAAGGGCAAGGGCGTTTCGTTCATGGAGAATCAGGCAAGCTGGCACGGCACCGCTCCGAATAAGGAGCAGTACGAAACTGCCGTCGCAGAGCTTACCGCGTCGGTAAAGTGAGAGAGGTGCATATAAATGGCTGATAAAATAGCGACAAGAGAAGCCTACGGCAACGCGCTTGCCGAGCTGGGCGACAAATATGATTTTGTAGTGTTCGACGCCGATCTCGCGGCTGCGACCAAAACCGGAATATTTAAAAAGAAATTCCCGAACCGCTTTTTTGACTGCGGAATAGCCGAGGGCAACATGATGAGCGTCGCTGCCGGCGTCGCCACGACCGGACGCGTTCCGTTCGTTTCGACCTTCGCGATGTTCGCCGCAGGCAGAGCGTTCGAGCAGATACGCAACTCGATCGGATATCCTCACCTCAACGTCAAGATATGCGCTACACACGCCGGAATATCGGTCGGCGAGGACGGTGCTACACATCAGTGCAACGAGGATATCGCCACCATGCGCACGATCCCCGGCATGACCATCATAAACCCCGCAGACGCCGTTGAAACGCGCGCCGCTATCGAAGCGATCATCAATTATAACGGTCCCTGCTACGTCCGTCTGGGACGCCTTGCAGTTCCGGTTATAAACGACGCCGCTTCGTATAAATTCGAGATGGGACGCGGAGTTGTCCTCGCGGACGGCTCGGACGTCGCTATCTTCGCGACCGGCATCATGGTCAGCGCCGCTCTCGAAGCCAGAGAGCTGCTCAAGGCACAGGGCATCGACGCCGCCGTTATCAATATCCATACCATCAAGCCGCTCGATGAGGAGCTTGTCGTCCGCTACGCCGGAAAATGCGGCGCTGTCGTCACAGCCGAGGAGCATAATATCATCGGCGGTCTGGGCGGAGCGGTCTGCGAAACGCTTTCCGAGAAGCTTCCGACGCCGGTCATGCGCGTTGGCGTTGCAGACAGCTTCGGCAGAAGCGGCAAGGTTCCGCCGCTGCTCGAGCTGTACGGTCTTACCCCCGCCGCCATCGCCGCAAAGGCAGCCGCTGCCGTCGCACTCAAAAAGTAAGCGTCGGATATATTTTACCGCGCGATAAAACTTATGACCGCATATTCCGCCGCGCTGAATAAAACGCATTTTGGATTCTACGCGGTGAATAAAATGCGCGGTTCGCGGCGACAATCATGTCGGGAGGGATAAAAATGGCTGAAGTTATAACATTGACCGGGCAGAATTTTGATTCCATAGTAGGAGCGGATAAGCCTGTGCTCGTCGATTTCTGGGCGAGCTGGTGCGGGCCGTGCCGTATGGTTTCGCCTACGGTCGACGAGATCGCGGCGCAGTCGGACGGCAGCTTTTCGGTCGGCAAGGTTAACGTCGACGACGAGGGCGAGCTTGCGGCGCGCTGGGGCGTTATGAGCATTCCCACGCTGATGGTTTTCAAATCGGGAGAGGTGCTCTCGAAGGCAGTCGGCGTTCGCGGCAAGGACGATATACTTAAAATGCTCGGCAAATGATGAAAAAAGCGCGGTACATAACATACCGCGCTTTTTTTGCGCCGTTTTTTCCGCGTCCGCCGTCAAGTTAATACCTTTTGCTACTGAATCATACCTTTTAATACGTTATGCTTATTGAAAAAAAGGGAGATAAGCATAATGGCAAAAAGTGACAGCTTTATTTTGTACCTGCGCTATGGGAATCAGCTTGAGATGCTCACGATGGAGGAGCGCGGCGAGCTTATTACCGCGATATTCGCGTGGGTGCGCGGCGAACAATACGTTATCACGAGCGCCGCTGTCAGAATGGCGTTCGCATTCATATCGGAGCAGCTCGATTTCGACCTCGGCAAATATGAAAAACGCTGCGCACAGAACCGTGAGAACATACTCAAGCGTTATGAGCGCACGAAAGCTTCGCCTGATACGGATAATACGAGCGTAATCGAACGTATACAAAGTGATACCGACGCCTACCTATCTGATTCTTGTTCTGATTCTGTATCTTGTTCTGATTCTTATTCTGATTCTGTTTCTTACGTGGGAGAGGAGGACGCCTGCGCGCAGGCCGGCGCTCCCTCACACGGAGAGGAGAACACCTCCGCCTTGGCGGAGGACGCGCCCTCCCCCGCACCCGCAAAGGCGGAGAGAGAAGAAAAAAATAAAAAGAGAACGGTGAAAACGAAGTACGGAAGCTATAAAAACGTCCCGCTGTCCGATGGCGATATCACCGTATTAAAAGCGTCCGTGCCGAATTTCGGCGTCTACATCGAGCGCATGAGCCGTTACATTGAAGCGAGCGGGAAGCGTTACCGAAGCTGCTGCGCGGCGCTGCTCGGCTGGTATGAAGCCGACCGCGAGCGGGGCGTCGATATCACCGCAAAAGTGAGCGAGGCGTTCAATCCTCCCAAGGTTATTCCGACGGCGAATAGCTCTGACAGCTTCGATACCGACGATTTTTTCGCCGCCGCGCTGCGCAGATCCTATTCCGCCGTCAGTCCGATACCTCCGGATAACGCGCCGGATTCCGGCATGGGCGGTGATAGCAACTGAAATATCGAGGACTTTTGACGCGGTTATTTTAGTCTGCCGCATGATAATGCAAATATGTCAGATAATGTCACACGACAGCGTAAACATACATATCATGACAATGAAACCACTGTAAAGGAGGTTTTGGATTTGTCAGAATATGTTAAACTCAACAGCGATAACGAAAGCTGTCCCGCCGTCGGTTATCAGCGCATGGACGTTTGCGTGCCGGTAACGGTCGCCCCCTATGCTCATACCGACACGGTCAAGACGAAGTGCTGCGGCAAGCCTGTCATCACATCGGCCGGCAAGCCCTGCACCGGACGTAAAAACGATATCTGCGTTTTCACGGTCAGCCAGACCATCTGCGTCGAAGTTCCTGTAATCTTCGGAGCTGCTGCGAGCGTCGGCGACACCTATGTCAACTGCCTTGGCGCGTCCGACGAAAGCTGCGACAGCTGCAATCACGAAGAAGAGAACGTATAAATGACCGCCGCTGACGGCCGCCGTTACACACCGCGCCGCGCGCCGAAAGCGCACTACAAGCCCGGAATGATATTTGCCGCGCTGCTGCTCGGCATACGTTCGTTCGGCGGCAGACAGGATGCTCCGTGCGGGTGTACAGCCGTCTGCATACGAAAAATCACGGCGGAATGTATCGGCGCAGCGTCGGCGAGTCCGCTGTGCGGCGATAACGGCGTCTGCGGTATCGTTTTATCGCAGAAAATATGTATAAAAACGACGTTCGGCGTCCGCCTTTGCGTGACGTCGTAACAGCTTGGGCGGCTCTGATGGGCCGTCCTTTATTATTGCGGAAATATCGTTTGATTAAGGTGAATTTAAGGAGAGTAATGTATTATAATGTAAGTTCGATGATGCTCGGACGGCTTTTTCGATGATTTTTCGTTTGCGAAACGGATTGCGAACCTCAAAGAACGGCTTCTTGATGATTTTTCGTTTGCGAAACGGATTGCTAAGCTGAAAGAACGGTTTTTCGATGATTTTTCGTTTGCGAAACGAGTGACGAACCTGAAAGGACGGACAACCCTACGGTTTTCCGTCCTCTCAGACTCTCCCGTTTTCCCTTGGAACGGTGCGCTTGAGGAGGCGCGG
>JBAXZA010000099.1:0-6697 GCA_041670545.1 Eubacteriales bacterium
ACGGCATATTGTGTCGTTTTATGGAGCTTTGGCAGCAGATACGGTAGTGGTCACTGCGCCGGATTTACACCGGACTTCCCCCTGATTCCGCAAAGCGGAAACCGTGCCGCGAATATTCATTTATAACAATTTTCGAACCTAAATTTATTTACTTTGCCTATTCTATCATATTTATTTTTTAATGTCAAGCGTTTTTGGCACGTTTTGGTAAGATTAATAAAAAGTGTCGGCATCTGATCATCTTTTATAGCTTATATCGCAGTTATCGATCTCCGGCGTTCGGAAAAACATATTTCGACGCCGCCATATCATAAAGACCGCGCACCGGTATGATGGTGACGCCGTCGGGAATGCGGAGCTTTTCGGCGCTGCGTGCCGGCAGAATGATTTTTGTGAAGCCAAGCCGCGCCGCTTCGCTCACTCTCGCTTCGGCGTTAGATATCGCGCGGCATTCGCCCGCCAGTCCAACCTCGCCGACAGCGATAAGATCGTCTGGGATAGGCAGATCGCGCAGACCGGATATCAGCGAAAGGGCGATCGAGAGATCGGCGGCAGGCTCGTCGAGCCGCAGTCCTCCTATGACGTTCATATACACGTCCTGCGTGGAATATCGCAGACCAAGACGTTTTTCCAGCACCGCGAGCAGCAGATACAGGCGGTTATAATCGATGCCGTTTGAGGTGCGCTTTGGCGACGGAAATGCGGTCTGCGACACCAGAGCCTGAACCTCCGCGATCACCGGACGCGTCCCCTCCATCACGCAGACTGCGCAGTTTCCCGAAACGTTTTTGGGTCGGTCGGCGAGCAGCATTTCGGAGGGATTTGGTACCTCGCGCAGTCCCTCCTCTGTCATTTCAAATACGCCGATCTCGTTTGTCGAGCCGAAGCGGTTTTTAACCGCGCGTATAAGACGATAGGAATTCTGACGTTCACCCTCGAAATAAAGCACCGCGTCGACCATATGCTCGAGCACCTTAGGCCCTGCGATAGAACCCTCCTTGTTGACATGACCGACGATGATTATCGAAATACCGTCGTTTTTCGCCTTGTTTATCAGCTTTGAAGCGGCTTCCTTGACCTGTGTCACGCTGCCCGGGACAGAGGTGAACTGTTCGCTCGACACGGTCTGTATCGAATCGACGATAACTGTCTGAGGCTTGAGGGTGTCTATCTCCGCGCAGATGAGATCGATATCGGTTTCGGTGAGCACGAACAGATCTCCGCCGTCGATGCCGAGCCGCTTTGCCCGCAGCTTTATCTGACTGCGCGACTCCTCGCCCGACACATAAAGCACGCGCCCGACAGCGCCGAGCGTGCCGCATATCTGCGTCAGCAGCGTGGATTTGCCGATGCCAGGCTCACCCGCGAGCAGCACGACCGAACCGGTCACAAGCCCGCCGCCGAGTACGCGGTCAAGCTCTCCCATTCCGGTTTCGCTTCGCATATACTGTGGCAGCGTCATGTCGGAAAATGCAACGGCGGCGCTTTTATGCGCCGCAGCGGAGGGGCTGTTCAGCGTCCGCAGATTTTTTTTTGCTTCCGCGACGATTTTCTCCTCCTCAAAGCAGTTCCAGCTTTGGCAGGAGGGACAGCGCCCGAGCCATTTCGGAGATTGATAACCGCATTCGGTACAGGTATAGACAGTTTTGTTTGCTTTCATTATTATAACGTCCTCGATATGAAAAATAGATCAAACATTAGGAAAACTCAGCAGACAAAATGCCGGCGTACCGCAAGCTTCATTGCGGCGGCAGACATCCGGCTGAGCCATCCGCTCCCGCGAACCAGCCGCAGATCGCGTCGCCAATTACAAACGCGAGCGAACGGCGTGATATGTCGTCGGCGAGCGCGGCAGACTCGGCTTCGTTTGATAAAAAGCCGCATTCGATGAGCAGCGCCGGACTTTCGATGCGGTTGAGCAGAAATATCGACGATCCGGCAGGCTTGGTACGCCTGTTATTGTCTGGCTGAAGCCTTTCCTTGACAGCGCTCTGCACGGCGCGCGCGATATCGGCGGAAGATGGCTCGTTCGGCGAATAATAAATCTGAAGTCCTCGGCAGCGCACGTCGGGGAAGGTGTTCATATGTATCGAAATGAAAACGGCATCGGGATATTCACGCGAAACCGCAAGACGGTTGTTGAGATCCTGACGTTTAAGCGTCCCCTTGATGTAATCGGTATAAAGCAGACGATCGTCCTCGCGCGTCAGAACGCAGTCTACGCCGCACAGCGTCAGATAATCTCGAAGCTCGAACGCTATTTTCAGATTCAAATCTTTTTCCACGATACCGGATGCCGATGAAGCGCCGCCGTCCTCACCGCCGTGACCGGCATCGATAATAACGGTCGGACGTGAACCGTTTTGTATGATGGCGTTTTCGGCACGTCCGCCGCCGCAGCGGACGGAATATTGAAACAGCTCGTGCAGCACAAGTGCGCAGATAGCGAGCACGAGCGAAAAAATTGCGAAGCGCAGAGCGAAGCCTAAGCTTTGTTTACTCATAAAATATCACCCGCCGGCAAGCATTTGTCGACGCCCGAGCGAAGTGATCGGCGCGTCTGTAAAAATATATGCTGCGAGGCGGGCGGTTAGTATATGGTAATCTCAAAAAAAAGAATTTTCGCCGAAGTATTAAGCTGACACCGCGGATCGACGAATTCACATTTTTCAATGCTGAAGCATAAAGTCTGAACGCCGTCAATATCTGTAAAAATGTGAATTATGCGGCTGCGCTATAAAATTTTAAAAATTAGTGTTGAAATCGACGCCGCAATGGTGTATTATATATCGTATATGATTTTATATAATACATATAAAGCTTGCGTATGACTTTATGTTTTGCGCGCGGTCACTTTTTATCCGACTTGCCGGAAATCTGCGGCGCACGGAAAATGCGGCGGTTGTTCAGTCCCATGTAATAGCCGAGTCCGCTCGCGCAGAGCGAGGGAATCACGGCGAGCAGATACGCGAACGGTACCTGCGAGAGGAAATATTTGATTATTCCGAGATACATCGCGGACAGGAAGCCGGAGAGCATATTGGTGATGCCGTAAAGGTTTGAAGCCCACTGCGGAGTTCCTTCCATCAGTGCCATTCCGGTCACTGGATCGGCGGTCGTTGTCCATACCGCGCTGTAATAGCCGATTATAATGCAGACTGCAAGTATTATATTGATGGTATTTGCGACGAGCGACATATTCACGCCTTTAAAGGGGGTATACTTCGCCCTGCCGCCGTCGACGCGGATCTTGTCCTTCGCACCGCAGTCCCATGACATGGTGTAAAGCAGCACCATATAAAAGCAGGCGGCGAATATGCTGGTCAGAAGCAGCAGGTAGCTGTTCGATGAGGTCGCCATTGCGAGCATGAGTCCGAAAACGGTCATGCCTATCTGATTGACACCCATTTTAATTATCGTATATGAATTTTCGCGAATGAAATTAAACATAAATAACTGCGTATATCCTTTCAAAAACAAAAAATGTGCGGAAATTGATCGGTATATCCGCGCCCGTATCATAAACTACGCGGCGCACCGTTACATCAGTCCGGCCCCGCGTCCCTATAACTATATTTTAATAAAAAAATTTTAATAATACAAGCATATAAAATGACATAGATAAAAGTTTACACTTTATCCATTAATAACACCCGTACAAGGAGAAAAAATGCAGGATTATAAAGATATCGAAAATCTGCCGGAGCTGCTGCGCGGTTTTGTTTACGATCAAAAGGTCATACACGCCCATTCGGAGCTTACAGTTTCGGAATACATACACGATCTGACATTGTTTCTGCACTATATAACAGCGCGCCGCGCCGGTGTAGATATCGGTTCGGAGGAATATGAGGCGGCGTCGCTCGATTATGTCGACGCCGCTTTTATGGAGAGCATTACACGCGAGGAAATATTGGCGTTTTTCAACTACACGTCGCTCGAGCGGGAGAACAAAGCCCGAACGCGCGCCAGAAAGCTGTCCTCAATAAAGACGTTTTACAAATATCTGACTGTGACCATGCGTTATTTTGAAAACAATCCCGCCGCGAATTTGGATACGCCGCAGGTTCGCCCGGCGCTTCCGAAGTTTCTGACGCTCGCGGAATCCAGGGAGCTGCTCGAAGCGGTGAAAAATGACGTCGAATCAAAGACGCGCGAACGCGATTACGCGATAATAACGCTGTTTCTCAACTGTGGTATGCGTCTGAACGAGCTTTGCAGAATAAGCGTCGGCGATATGGACAGAGAACTGCGTTCACTCCGCGTACTCGGAAAGGGCGCTAAGGAGCGGATAATATACTTAAACGACGCCTGCCGCAGCGCGCTGAACGAATATCTGCCGGTCAGAGCGCTCGACGGCGAAATAAAGGATAAAAACGCGCTGTTCATCAGCAGCCGCCATAACCGCATAAGCGATAAGACCGTTCAGTGGATGGTTTATAAATATCTCGACCTCGCCGGACTTGGAAACAGACGGCTGTCCACGCATAAGCTGCGCCATACCGCCGCCACGCTGATGTATCAGAGCGGAGAGGTGGATGTTCGTGTGCTCAAGGATATTCTCGGTCACGAGCAGCTCAATACGACACAGATTTATACGCACGTCAGCGATGTGCAGATGGAACGCGCGATGAGCGCCAATCCCCTGTCCGAGATAAAAGCGCCGCACGCACAAAAGCTCGTTGCGCTCAATGAAACAGACGACGTCACTTCGAAAAACGGGGAAATTACGTCAGATAAGGAGAACAAAGATGAACAATGAACCTAAGCGTCCGATGCGCACCGTGCCAAAGCAGAATAATTCCGGTGCTTCACCAAGCGGCAATAAAAACAGAACAGCATATCCTAATGGAACGCATACCCGCTCTGATGTACCTCGTCCGCAGAGCGCGTCACATCCGCAGAATACATCGCAGCGTCCGAACGCGTCACAGCGCCCGCAGAATACATCGCAGCGGACAAACAATTCCGCCGCGCGAAACGTATCGTCAGGTACGCGCAGGCGTTCCGCCTCGGGAGCGCCCGCACCTCGTCCGCGCACCTCGTCCGCGAGTCATAAGAAGCGGACCATAAATCCGACGCCGTTCATCATCGCTGCGATCGTGCTTATTATCGTTATAATCGTCGTGGCGAAATGCAGCGCCGATCCGTCCTCCGCAAAGGTTTCAGCCGGCACCGTATCGGATACGGCGGTGAATACGGCTGTACCTGATGAAACCACTCTGCCGCCGGTCAAAGCCTCTCCGGCGTCCGCCGCGACCGAGCTGGGCGACGGTATTTATTCGCAGTACGCGATACTTATCGAAGCGTCAGACGGAAAGGTCATCGCCGAGAAAAACGCTGATATGACCGCTTATCCGGCGTCGCTTACCAAGATAATGACGGCGGTGGTCACGCTCGAAAACATCACCGACCTCGAAGCGACCTACACGCTCGAGGATGATATGTTCGATTACATATATTCGCAGAGCGCCGCTACCGCCGGTTATGAAGCGGGTGAAACGGTGAGGATAATCGATCTGCTCAACGCTATGCTGATCCCGTCCGGCGCGGAAGCGTCTATCGCCCTCGCACGGTATGTGGCGGGCAGTGAAAGCGAGTTCGCCGTCATGATGAACGCCAAGGCAAAGGAGCTTGGCATGAACGGCACACATTACGTCAACTGCACCGGACTTCACGACATCAATCATTACACCACGGCGGCGGATATGGCTAAGCTGCTAAAATACGCGCTTTCTAACGCCACCTTCAAAAATATCGTGTCGACGCAGGTTTATTACGCTCCAGCGACCAATATCCACCCAGACGGACTAACATTTACGCATACGATGTTCAAAGCGTTCACAGCCGCCGGTTATGATATCGGAGATGTAATGGGCGGCAAAACCGGTTATACCGATCTCGCCGGAATGTGTCTTGCGTCCTACGAGGTCAAGGGCGGCAAAACCTACATCTGCGTCACAATGGGAGCTGGCGACGGCACGAATTCGACTGCGTGGCACGTTATGGACGCCGATACAATATACAAAAGCTTCACATGAACAGTATTATAACATGGGCTGAAAACGATGGTATAGCCTTTGACATCAGGATATTAAAGGTTTGACTGACAAAACAACCATAATATAAAAAGGGAATAGATACTATGGCTTGTTCGAAAAATCGCCGCATACGGTCAAATTGTATAAAAGTATATTAAAAGTTTGTATTACACCGAAAAATACGACATAAAAACTCGGATATATGTTTTTTATGTCATAATTTTTCGTTTCACGAGCAAGACCTAACGGACGGAGCGTCACTCTCACGCGCTTCGTCCGTTCATTTTATATTAATGACTTAATAAAATCTTAAATACTATGGCAATTGTTTCTTAAACCGCAATCTGCTATAATTATTATTGTAAGAGCTGAGCGTCCGAAAAGGTCGCTGACGGAGGAACACCGATGTATAATATTCTGATCTGCGACGACGAGCGCGATATCGTTTCGGCGCTCAAAATTTATCTTTCAAGCGAGGGCTATAATCCGCTCGAGGCATACGACGGCGCGGCGGCGCTTGAGCTGCTGCGCAAAAACGATATTTCGATCGTGCTGCTCGACGTAATGATGCCGGTCATGGACGGCATTGTGACGCTGTCAAAGCTTCGTGAGGAAAGCAACGTTCCTGTCATAATGCTGACGGCGCGCGGCGAGGA
>JBAXZA010000100.1:0-6622 GCA_041670545.1 Eubacteriales bacterium
CGATAATGCTGTTGATATGATGCCCGAGGTCGTGAATGAGCCGCCGCATACCGCCGCGGTACATGACATTCTGCGCCACAACGCAGTCGCGCAGCTCGGACAGCCGCATGGCGTAATTTGGCGTCATATCGCCCTTTCCGCCGTCGTCGCTGCCAACATTGATGGAGTTTCCGGTGAACGTTACGCCCGAACAGCGCTCCAGAATGACGTTGGACGATTCCGGATCGTCCGCTTCGTTCTTGCCGCTGCGGTAAATGATGTTGCCGGTCACCGCCGCGATCGATGTTCCGCGCATAATAATGCCCGCCGAGCCGCTGCGGTCGATGTAATTGCCCGTGATGTTGTAGTGGCTGCCGCCCTCAAGCCTGATGCCGCCCGCACCGTTCCACTCGATGCGGTTGCCGGTCATGGTCACCGACGCGTTAGGACCTTCGACGCCGAAGCCCGCGCCGCGGTTGCCTGAAAACCAGTTGTCTATGACAAAGCCGTCCCAGCCGTTGATGCGCAGACCGTCGCCGCCGCTGTGCGCGAACATACAGTGGCGGACGGAGAAGCACCAGATGTGGTCGAGAAAGACCGCGTGCGAACCGAAATGCGAAACGCGGCAGTTTTCGAGCCGGTAGGCGTCCTCCTCGCTGCCGTAGTCCGTTTTTTTGGAAAGGATTCCGACGCACCCGCCGCTTCCTGTTCCCATCAGCGAAAGACCGTCGATGGTGCAGGCGTTCGCTTCGGTCATGTCGAGTATGCAGCTCTGATTTTCGTCCTTTTGAATTAATATGGTGTTTCCGGGACGGCTGTTGCGGAAGCCCCATGTCGCGTCGGCGGTGATGTGTACCTGAGGACGCATTGTAAGCTCGCCGACAAGGTATTTGCCGCAGTCGACGCGTATCGATTCGCCGGTCTCTCCGGCGCGGTTGATGACCGCTTGAAACGCGGCGGTGTCGTCGTGCAGTCCGTCGCCGACAGCGCCGTAATCGTATGGATTTAACATATGTTCCTCCTGATGGGGTGGGGGATACGCGGCCTCTTGGAAGAGGCCTGGCGAGAACTTTAATCTGGGGGGTTATTATTTTATAATTACTTAATATGAGTTCGACGAAATTATTATCAGCCTAAAAAACCAGCTGCCGATTCAGGGGAGGGACCCTGATTAGGCGGCGCAAGTTCGCGAAAACCACATCACTATACGCGAGAGAAATGGAGCAGTACAAACAAATTCATCCATACTCAATAATAAACTTTTTATTAAAGCTTTTTGCCAGGCTTTTTCTCGAAAAAGCCGCGTACCCCTCCCCGTCGAACTCACGTTAAATATGTACGCGGAGCGATATGTCAGCCGCGTCTATCGCTGCGCTCCGACGGAGAAGCTGAGCGCCGCTCCCCTGATTTCACATCGGCCGCCGCTGCGTGAGGTGAACTGCGCGGTGAGCAGCCGCAGGCGAGTGATACGGCAGCGCAGCGTAATGCCGCTTTTCAGCCCGTCGGCGGAGTTGATGATATTCAGATTATGCGCCGCGCGTCCGTCAGCCGAAAGCGAAAGGCTTATCGAGCCGTTTTGCGGAGTATCAACGGTAAGCGAGATGCCGTGCAGTGTTTTTTTGCGGTATGAAATTCCGAGATCGAACGGATTAGATTTATATACCGCGCTGTAAAGACTTCCGTCGTCGGTGAACAGGGTATCGGAGAAAATATAGATTATATTTCCGTGCGCGAAAGCCTCCGCGCCGCCGTCGGCGGTGATGAAAGCGTCGGCTGGGATATCGTCGAAGTAATACCATTGTTTGTGCGCAATGTCGTATATCCAGATTCCGCCGCCGTAGGCTATCCAGAATTCTCCGAGCTTCTGCGAGCAGTGGGTTATGCCGTCGGTGAGGAAATCCGCGCCGAGCGAACCGGCGATTTTGTCCGAGATACGGTGAGCCTTGCGTTCGCCCTCGATATCGGTGGTATCCCAGCTGTAAACGCCGGACGGCATTAGCGAATAGAAAACGTTTTCATATTGCCGCACGCCGCCGCGAATACACGCGCCGTACATATCGTTGAGCATTTCAAGCGAATAGGTGTGGCGGGTCGCGCCGCCGGTATTTACGCTCTCGATCTGGAGAGCGCTCCAGGTTTCGCCCTCGGTGAATATCATCAGCTTGTCGTATTGGCGAATAGCGGCGGTCACCGCCATATTTTCGCTCCCTACACGAAACGGTGAGGTCAGCGGAAAATATTCGGCTGAATAATCAGTGCCGTTTTCACATTCCGACGGAAAAACAAGGTTCTTGTCGCTTCCGCAGAACAGAAACGAGTGGGAATTGTCGTTCACGCCGTACTGCGCAAAGCCCCGGCAGCTTGTCAGCAGCTTTTTCATATCGGCAAGCTCCGGCTTGATAATGGTATAGGTTATCGTAACCGAATATCCGGTGGGCAGAGTAGGATTGCCGTCGAATACGACAAATTGTCCGGAAATGGTATAGCGCGACGGATCTATCACCGATGAAGGAGCATCTATGCCTCTGCCGGTATGGAGAACGACCGATATCACGCTTCCGATGGTGTAGTTGCATTGATATTGATCGTTAAATGAAGTGCATTCCGTATGTTTACGCACTGTATTGGTAAGTATGTTGAAATCCTCGTATGCAGTGCCGTAAGCCGTTGAGCCGGTCGCGTTGTAAATAAGCGGGATATAACCGGTGACCGCTCCGAAGGTCATGCCGTCGAAGCTGTAATAATCTCCGCCGGTGACGTTCTCGCCGCCGTCGAGGATATATAGCCTGCCCTTGAAGAAGAAGATCCCGACCTCGCCGGATGAGGTCGCGAGAGTACCTGTGAGTATCGGCGGCGCACCTGCGATGCATTTGTAAAACCCGTTTCCGGCGGCGCACCACAGCGCCGTGACTCCGCCGACAGCGCCGTACCACATACCGCGTATGTCGGCGGGCAGAGTGGAATATTTTTCATAGCCGCAGCGTTTCGCAAGCGTACCATCGGGCAGCAGCCGGAAATTTTTCATAGTCTGCGCCCTAACCGAATAGTCAGAATCCGAGGTTTCGGTATCGACTCCGCCGAAGCGGTCGATCAGAAACGGCTTTTCAGATGCCGGTACAGTTGTGCGCAGCGCAAATTGTGACACTTGTTATCACTCCTTTTCTGTATCATTTTAAAACTGTGCAGGGAGTTTTCGTCAAAATTAGTAATCGACCAGCCGCTTGAGGTTGTCGGAATAGGGCTTGAAATCGGGATATTGGTCATATTCCGTTTCATGTGCGTCGTCGAGCGACATGACCGCGTAACGAAGCGCCTCGGGCAGATGGGTAATGCTGTGCGGTGTGTCGGAAGCGTCGTCGGGATTGCGGCGGTCATAGGTCAGGGCGGCGATGCAGCGGATAAGCTCGGGACAGCGCTCCGATATTTTCAGCGGACGTCCGTCCTCACCGCGCAGCGCTGAGCGGAGCTTCAGCCAGCCCAGCACACGACGGTTGTCGGCGCGTATTATCGGCGGAAGCGTATAGCCTGCGCTCTCGATAATAGTGACGCCGCTTCTGCCGCTGTCCTGCCGGCGTCCCCAGAGATCGGGGCTTGCGCTGACATAATCGCATACGATATTTTCGGTAAAGCGTGACAGCGCGGCGGCTGCGCCGGAGAGGGTAAGACCGCTTTCGTAATATTCGCGCTCGACCGTTATGCCGTCGCTGTCAACAGCGAGCAGCACGAGCGCTAACATATCGAAGCCGTAGTCCATGCCGACGATATATCGCCCGCCGTCAGAGCATACAGCCGGCTGAACGACGTGAAGCTCGCGGTCGAATTCCGAGAAGAACTGTCCCTCGAAAACATTCCAGTCGCCCTCAAGCCACGCCTTTCGCAGCTTGGGATCGGCGATGGAGCGCAGGGCGTCGGCGTAATCGGGACAGCTTTGCATCAGAGCCTTGTTGTCCCATACCCTTGCGGGTATAAACGCATAGTCGCCGGCGCGCTCGCCCGTATGAAAATCGCGGTCGACAAACAGGCGTTTGACCCACGCGTGACCGACGCCGCCGGGATTGCAGGTGAGGTAGACTCGCTTTGGAAAATCATTTGAGCCGCGCAGACAGGCTTTGAATGTGCTGAACTGATATTCGGTAAGCTGCGTCGCTTCGTCGATAGCGATAACGTCGTATTCCTGCCCCTGATACCGCAGGGTATCGCGCTGTGACGAGCAGTAGCCAAGCTTTATCGCGCTGCCGTTCGGAAAGACGAAACGCTTGCGGCTTTCGCTGTAATCGGCATAGCCGTTCAGCTCCTTTGAAAGCGGCAGGACATGATTCGCGTAAAGCTCCGGATAGGAGCGCCGCACTATCAGGCAGGAAATACCGGGATAATTAAGGCACATGAGAATCAGCTTGCGGCGCAGCGCCCATGATTTGCCGCCTCCCCTCGCGCCGCCGTAAGCGATATAGCGTTCCCGTGCGTCAAAGAACAGCCGCTGACGCTCATTTGGCATACCGCACAGCCGCAGTACGCGGTGTCTTGCGCGTTTCACGCGCCGTCCTCTCCGATATCCTGTCCGCAGATGATATCGGTTTCCTCGGTGTCGCCCAGCGCGATGCCGTCTATCTGTGTCAGCAGATAATCGAGCGACGCGCCGGTGTTCTGCACCTTGTGATTGACCGCGCCGTCGATGAAAAGCGACTGCGCGATGTCAAAACGCAGAGGATAGCGGCTTTTGAGCGCAAAATAATCCTCGCGGCGTATACCGCAGAAAACGCAGAAGCCGGCGGCGTTGGGAATCCGCTTCTGCTCGTCGCAGTAAGCGAAATATGAATCCAGTTTGCGTCGAAACGCGCCCTCCGACCGGAAAACCGGCGCTTTTTTAACATCATTGTCCGTATTTATCACTCCTTTCGTTTGTGATGGCATAAGTATAAAGTATTAAAAGGTATTAAACAGTAGCAAAAGGTATTAACTTTTCGGAAAAATAAAAAAAATCCTCCGCTGCGCAGAGAATTGAAGTGAACCAACGTTAATAATATCATAAAAAACAAAAAATGCCCCGGACGGTTCCAGTCGTCCGGGGATTTATAAGGAGATCGTATAAGCAAATGGTTCACATAGGAACGCAGCGCGGAGGTTTATATTCCGCCGCCCGCATTATCGCTTCGCGATAATTTTAAGCGGTCAGCCTGTTCCTTTGTGATGGTATTATTATAACGCCGCTATGTGACGGCGGTATGACGGAGAAGAAAAAGATGGCTGAATATTGAGAACTGACCATTAATTTACATTGAATATTCCGTTTGCGTTTTATGAACGCAAAAATCGCGCGGAATATTGCTTCCGCGCGATTGTCCGCTGTGCCGTTATCATCCCTCGTATGGCAGTAAAAAGCAGTATTCGTCGCTTGTAAGACATATCGTGCCGTCGGCGAAATACGGCGTCAGACTGTTGCTCAAGCGTCCGGAGACAGAATAGCTTTTTTTGATCTCATAGCTGTCTGGCGAGCGCACGACTATTTCACATTCGGTCATGCCGAAATTCATCCAAACCTCTCCGGACGCTCCGGCGCCGTATATGGTGAGGATATCTCCGTCCGGCATTAGAGTCATACCGTTCAGAGAGTCGCCCTCCCATAATCGTTCGGGCTTTTCCGGCGATGAAAGCGGAAAGCGTCCGACATACCATTCGCTCGAATGAACCGAGGTGTAGCCGTAGGCATAACCGCCGGAGATAAAGCTGATGCCGAAGCTGTTGTCATATTTCTCGCTTATGCCGGATTCTGCGTTGTAGGCGGCGTTCCCCTCGATTCCCTCGTAAAGCCCGATGCTGTACCACAGCGTATGACCGTCAAAGCCGCAGGCATGGGGAGAGCGGTAGCGCTGTATGTCCACATCCTCTGTAATATTGCCGTCCGAATCATATGTGAATTCATCGGCATTCGGCGTTTGATCGAAAACGAGCGTCGTCTTACCCGTTGAATTTGTGCGGACATAAAGGTCGCCGTCTTGGTAATAGGCGGTGTATTCGCCGTCGGCAGAGGAAAATTCCGGAGTATTCTGCACGTCGGAATATTCGTCTGCGGTATAAAAACCGTCCTCGGTGTATTTTTGATCGGCATAGGCGATGGCTTTGTCGAAGGTATTGTTTTCGTCAAGAGTATCGTCTGGGATTTCGATATAATCCCCCGCCAAAACGCCCGCCTTGATATCAAAAAGATATGCGCGCACAGCTGCCGATGCGTTATCGTAAACGTCGCGGTCGGCGGCGTATTTATAATCTCGGTCAGCGGTCAGATATAAAATATAATCTCCGCGCCGGTGTCGGTTGGCTATAAAGCGCGTTCCGTCGATAAGCCCAAAATCGGCGAGATCGACAATTTTTATATTGTCCGACGCGGACAGAGCGATATAGGCGTTATAATCGTCGTACGCGGCGAATTTTTCGGCGGTCACGGGATTTGCTTTTGCCGTATCGAATACGGCGCGAAGTCCGGTCGCCCGGCGTCCCGGCTCAAGCGATATCAGGGTTGAGGTTTCGTCCTCGGTATAGAATATCGTGACGTCCTCCTCTGTACCGTCGCTGTAAATAATGTGGAATATTCGGCTCATGAGATTAAAATCGTCAAGCTGCATACCGGTGAGCCATTTGAGCCGCG
>JBAXZA010000101.1:0-6583 GCA_041670545.1 Eubacteriales bacterium
AAATTTGAAGTCGTTAACCATAAATGGACGGATGTTTCGGAAAACCGTTACGGTATCGCGCTGCTCAACGACTGTAAATACGGCATATCCGGGGAGCGCGACGAAAACGACGGTGTTGATATTCGTCTTTCGCTGCATAAATCAGGCACTCATCCCGATGTTACGGGCGACGCCGGCGTTCACGAGCTGACCTATTCGCTGCTTCCGCATGAGGGCGCATTCAGCGTTCCGGCGGTCACAAGCGAGGCGTACCTTATGAACATCAAGCCTGTCGCCGTCTATGGAAAGAGCGATATCGCCGTGATAGCGACGGTCGGCGAGGATAATATCATTCTCGAAACGGTCAAGCCTGCCGAGGACGACTGCGGCAGCTGTGTTCTGCGTCTTTATGAAGCAGAGCGTGCGAGAACCTCCTGCGCTGTCGCTCTTGCGGGAGCAAAGCGCGCGTATCTGACGAATATGCTTGAGGATAAGCTGTCCGAGCTTGAAATCAAGGACGGCAAAATCACCATTGATTTCAAACCCTTTGAGATAAAAACAATTCTGGTCGAGCGATAACAGCACAAAAGCAGCGCCCTGTTAAATAAGACGGGGCGCTGCTTTTATGTATAAGGATAAAAATTCTTAATAAATTGAATAAATCCTGTTATATCGCGGGATGGGTTTCTTTCAAGAAGCCGCGTTTCCAACTCCTGCGGCTGCGGAGAAGGCTTCATTTATCGTATCGATTGTATCGAGAGCCTTATTCTCATATTTTTGATACATTGAAACAAATTCATTTTTACCTTTACGGAAAAGATTCATAAGCTGTTCGTTGTATGTACCCACCTGATAATAAAGACCGACGTCATAAACACGGTTGCTGATAAGCATATCGAGCATTGCGACGCTTTCGTCATCACGGGTGTATTTTCCGACAAGAGTTATCTCGTAATAAGCGGGCTGAATGAGATAAAGCGATTCGGCGGCGATAGCTTCGAGCAGGATACCGGTGCGTTCTGTATTATTGTTCGATTTGGGAATGCAGACAAATGACGAGCCGTAAGCGTGTACATTCGTATAATAATCCTCTTGATTCTCATCATATTTCGGATATACGAGTACGCCGAAATCGGTAGTCATATCCCGAAACCAGCTTACAGCGCGCAGATATCGGGTATAGAACAGCGCTCGGTCGGAGGAGAACATCGGTATCGAGATGTCGTTGCCGGGATCGACTCTGATGCAGTGCTGTTTATCAAGGACGAGTGTGAGATATCGGTCGAGTATACTGACAACCCTGTCGTTGTAGAGGGTAAGCTCGATCTCGCCGTCAGGTTTGATGCTGCAAACCTTTTCGCCGATGGCGCTTACCATGCCGAGCATCGAATCGTCCCAGATGATTGCGCCATATTTATCGTTTGAGTCAAACGTTCCGCTGCCGTCGATATCCTCAGAAACCTGCATTGTCATCGACGCAAATTTGTCGAGTGTCCAGCCGCCGCTGTAAACGAGTTCATACGGATTGTCCATTCCGTAGTTGTTGATCAGCGTTTTATTAAAAAGAATACAGTATGTGCAGTCGTTGAGCAGCGTCGTAATGCTGCCGGTCGTGTAGTACATTATCCCCTTCATGCTAAGATCCGCGTTCGCTTTCTGATCCCACCAAGGTTTTGTCAGATCGAGATACGGAATTTTGTTGAGATCGATGAGATAATCGTTATAAGCGAGTGCGGATACCTCATATGAGCCCATCATAGCGGCATCAAAGGCGTTGTCTCCCGCCATGACGCTGTTCTTGAATGCGTCTGAGCCTTTCGAGCCCTGTTCGGTCATAATATTCACAGCGATCTCAACGCCGTATTTTTCCTCAATAATACTGTTGCGCTGATAAATAGCGTCATTGATAGGCTCTCCGTCCAGCTCATCGGCGGTGAAATCGTCGAAATCCCAGTTTCCGCTGAGCAGAAGTGTGAATTTATAGCCATCGTAAAAGGCATCGGAGGGTACATCGGCATAAAGCCGCTGTGCCGAGGTTTCCGCGTTGGCAGCTGCCGAGGTTTCGACCGTGGTTGCTGGGCTGCCAACGCTGTTATTATCGGGCGACGATCCGCAGGAAGCGAGCATGGAAATAAGAAGCGATGCGCCAAGCAGCGAAGCCGTTATTTTTTTGAGTATTCCATAAGTTTTCATCTGGACCTCCGGTAGTAAAAATTTGTCACAGCCCGTGGCATTGAAATGATTATAGCATATACTATTCAAGCTGTCAACCATTTTCAACTTCATATCACAACAAATTGTACATAATATAACAATAAATAAGCCGCGGCTTGCAGCATATGGCAAGACCGCGGCTGTAACACAATATCGATATATCGCAGGATATGGCACTAAAACTGTATCAGAGATTCTGTGAAACGGTATCGAAGAATTCGTCCATTTCCGCCTGTGAACCGTCCTTATATTTAGCGTACCAGGAAGCAAAATCCGCGCTGTTTTTCTCAATGACGAGATTCTTCACTGCGTAGAAAAGATTGAACATATTAGTTCCGAAGCCGAAATAGTTAAGTCCGGCGTCATAAACGAGGTTTCCATAGATAAGATCGAGCATTTCTACCGAATCGTCGTCGCGCGCGAGTTTACCGTTGAGAAGCGTTTCATAATAAGCCGGAATAGTAGTCGATGTGCTGTAATAGGAAAGCGTTTCGATAGTTTTTCCGACAAGTTCAGTGTCGCCGATTGTCGCCGGAACGCACATAAGCCCGCCCCAGTCGTTTGAAATATAGCTTTCCTGCGCTTCGTCGTATTTAGGATAGGGAAGGATTCCGAATTCAACCTCGCTCTGACGGAAGGTCGAAACATCGTGCAGAGTTACCATGTTGAAAAGTGTGCGTCCGCTGCCGATCATGATCTGTTTGTCGGTAGCTGTTCCGTATTTCCACGTATAAGCGGAATGACCTTCTTTTAAGAAGCTGTGAACCTTTGAAACGATGTTTATCATCTTTTCGCCGGACATAGCGAGCGAATAGCTGCCGTCGTCGTTTTGCTCGACGAGATACTGATCGCAGCCGTAGGGTATGCTGTTGAGTATCCAGTCGCCTTCGACGGTGAAGCCGTACATATCGTTCTGATCATATTTTCCGTTGCCGTCGATATCGGAGCTTACCTTTCCGGAAAGCTCGATCAGCTTATCGAGCGTCCACTGACCGTTTCTCACGATATCGTAGGGATTGTCGATTGCGTAGTTCGCGGCAATTTCCTTGTTGAACAGTATTGCGTTCGGGTCGGCGATCATATAATCGGAAACCGCGTAATAGGTTTTGCCCTTGATTGAAAGCTGATCGATAATATTCTGGTTCCACCAGCTTTTGGAGAAATTTATGTTTGGTATATCGTTCCAGTCGTAGAGATATCCGCCTGAAATCAGATTTGCGACGTCCTGAATGCAGTGCGTGAGCGCGAGCTGATAATCGTCGTTGCCGGCGAGTACGGATTTCTGCACCTTGGATACCATTTCAAAAACAGTAGGCGCAAGCTCATAGGTGACGTCGCAGCCCAGATATTCCTCTGTCTTTGCGGTACGTTCGTATATGGCGTCGTTCATCTGATCGCCGGTCTGCTCGTCCGCGAAGAAATATTCGGTGTAAAGTCCCCAATCGAAGGTAAGTACCTTGAATCCCTTTCCTTCAAAATCACAGGTATCAAAATCAGGTGCTTCCTCTGGCTGGGCGGTAGTTTCGGCGGCGGTTGTATCCTCTGCCTGCGTTGAAGGGGTGTTTTCGGAAGGCGCCGAGCCTGAACCGCAGCTTGCCGCAGACATAAGCAGCAGCGCACAAAGCAGCAGCGCAGTGGATTTAACCAAATGTCTTTTAATGAACATAATAATCTCCTCTTAAATAAACAAAATCGTAGTTATTATTATAATATTATCATCATTAGAAAAATTTGTCAAGTATTATTTCATTAATACGTTTTATTTTATTATACATTAAGCGTAATTGCCAAAAAACCTATATATCCGGCAAAATGAAATCCTGCAATAAAAAAGCGCCGGATATCCGACGCTTAAGTATATTTTTACACATACAAATTATCTGAGCATTGTGCTGCGGTTTATCACCGCGACATTGTACATAAACAGCACGTCCGCACCGGTAAAATCGACGTAATCGGGTAGCAGAGACGATACCATGTAGCGTATATCGACGAGAGTAATCGTCTTGTATTCGCCGGCGAGCAGCGGAGCGAGCGAGCTTGTGAACGAATCGCGGAAAATCACGAGCTTACGGTCGGTCTCCGCGTTATCGTTTGTAATGGTGACGAGCGGTGTCGCGCCGTGAAGAAAAACATCGTAGGGTGTTTTCGAGGTGAGCGCGTCCTCCGAATATATTCCGGTGAGCGCGGGATACTGAAAATCGTCTGCCGACGCGGAATCGATGGCTTCGCTTGTCAGATAATAGAGCGTTTCCGGCTCAACTCCCGCTCCGGAATACATACCGATGTAATTATCGAGGGTATTCACGGTGAAATCGTCCTCCGAAACGCTGAAGCCCATTGCCGAGCCTAACGTGTCGGTTACTCCGAACAGCTTTTCCTGACGCCAATGCAGATCGGTCTTATAATAGCAGTCGAGCGACAGCGCTTCGGTGATATCAATATAGGGAATATCGGTGATACCCTGTGAGAGCAGCTCGAACATACGTCCGTAATCGAAATCGGTCATGCCGTCGGTATAATAAGCGCGGTCCGGAACGACCGAATACCACACGTTCGACGCGTCCGAAAGCTGATTTTTATAAAGTGTTTCAAGCTTGTCGGCGAATTTGGTTACCGAAGCTTCATCAAGGGTTTCGTTTTTGTCGAAATAATATCCGTTGTACACATTCCAGTTCATAGCCGCCTCCGTTTCCGCGGAGGTATCGGAAACGGTCGCCGCCGACGTCGTGACGTCCGTTTCGGGAGTCTGAGTCTGTCCGCAGGATGAGAACGAGAGCATTAGTGCGAGTATCAGTGCGAGCGAAGCAGTCTTTTTCACGTCAGATCAGCCTTTCGGTTTTGATTTTTAATACAATACCGCACAATTTACATTGTGCGGTATTGGTAAGGTCTCGTTCGCAAAATGAAAAATTTACAATTCCTTTTAGAACAAGACCTATGAACAGCGGTTCTTATTTCGCGAGCTTGAGGAAGTTCGCGTGATAGTTCTCGCCGTATTCCTGATCGAGTATGAGTACGACGACGTTGCCGATCGAATCAACGATAACCTTGTCGTCGTCAACTCCGACGCAGATCCATTTGCGAGGATTGACCTTTGCCTTGATATCCGTTTTCATCGCGTCGATATCGGTGCCTTCCGCAAAGCGCATGACGACTATCGAGTGAGCGATAGACGAGATCATGGCCTCGGATGCGACTGCCTGCTCGGTTTCGAGATTGGCGATTCCGACGTAATATTCGGAATTATCAGGCGTTATTTCGGTAATACCGGTCATGGGTGCGTATTCGTCAGAGCCTTTGTAGATCACTCCGACAATATCCTCGCAGCTCATTTCGTCGATGTTGTAAACGGTGTCGTCCTCCGCGGCGGTAGTTTCCGGAGCGGTGGTATCGGTGGTAGTATCGGCTGTTGTCGCAGCCGTGGTGGTTTCTGCGGTCGTGTCAGCCGCGTCATTTTTATTATTGCCGCACGAGGTCATTCCGAGCGCGAGCGCTAAAGCAAGGATAATAACTGCAAATTTTTTCATTTTAATCTCCTGATTTTGCATCAATCGTTATCACGGTTATTGCCGCGTATACGGTATGACGACATGAATATCACAAAAGTTCCGTTGTTATGCGCAAAAAAACATTATTTTTTTGTGCAATTGCAATATCTGGTAAAATAACCGTATATTCGCCGCCTTATACCGGCGTTCGTATTTAGTATAACATATCTGTTTATAAAATATACATAATAATAGCTGTTTTTTATGAACAGTTATGAAACAACGCTGGAATTCTGACATTTCACTGTAAACCCTTGACTTTGAAGCGGGGCGCGGCTATAATATTTGTAAATGAAGAAGGGCTTGGCGCTATGACTCCGGAAAAGCCGGAGCGGCGTCCGGACGGTGAAAAATGGAATTTAATTTATATTTTATACATTCGATGACAAAGGTGAAAAAATATGATCCTCTGCCACAGGAAAAGCATGAGGATTACGAGCTGTATTCCGCGAAAAACGAATGTGAGGATTTTGCGTTCGTTATGAGGTGCGACGAGCGCATACCCGATGTCAGCGTGACCTTTTCCGAATTTACAAATGAAAAGGGCGGCTCGCTTCACGCTTCGCTTATGCGTGAATATTATGTCGAAACGCGTGAAGGCGAATATTATCCCGACGCGGCAGCGCCGCAGAACGGATCGTTCGCGCTGGAAAAAGACGAAAATCAGCCGATGCTGATATCAGTAAAAACCGAAGCCGATACAGAAGCGGGCGATTACAGTGCCGCACTGACAGTCGCCGGAGACGGTAAAATATTGTATGAGGGCGTGCTTTCGCTTCATGTCTGGGATTTCGCTCTGTCAGACCGTCCTGCGTGCGCGACTGCCGTCGGTCTTTATC
>JBAXZA010000102.1:0-6573 GCA_041670545.1 Eubacteriales bacterium
CCGCCGCCGCCCCTCTCGTAGAAGAACATGAAGGGATTGACCAGTCCGCAGGTAGCCATACCTCCGAGATAGCCGTATTTTTCGATGAGAATAACCCGTTTGCCCTCTCTCGCGGCGGAAACGGCGGCGAGAACTCCGGCAAGACCTCCGCCGCAGACGCAGACGTCCCAGCGTCCGGAAAGCTCCTTTTTTTGAAGCGTATGAACGGTATTCATTGTAAAAAATCATCTCTTTCATAATATATTGATAAATATAACGTTATATACCTTGGTTGTGACAATCATACCATAAGTTCGCAAAAAAAGAAATAGAAAAATCAAATATTATATCGTAAATATCAAACCTTATCAGAGACTTTAGAAATAATGTGCCATGATATGAAGCCTTTACAAATTGAATATTGCATAATTATAGGATATATGGTATAATATAAAATAAATATAAAATACTTGTGGTAATTACAAATGTTTAAAATATCAAAAAATATTAACATATTCGGCGGAGAACACGACGAGATACTGTTCACTCATATTCTAAGCGAGCATAACGACGGCGACATATGTCCGGATACTCCCGCCGACGCGGAAAATGTATCCGCGGAAGCCGGAGAGCAGCCGATTTCAGCGTTTCACTCGCATGATTTCTGCGAGCTGCTCGTATATATAAAGGGAGACGTCGGATACATCGTTGAGGATACCTATCATATTATGAAGCGCGGCGATATGCTGCTGCTCCGCCCCAATGAAATTCACAAGGTGGTATTCCTGCGTCCCACGCAGTACGAACGCTTTGTGATTAATTTTCCTGTTTCCTGCTTTGATAATATGCGCGGCGGCATAACCTCTCCGCTTGAATTCGTTATGGACCGCAAAAGCGGAGAGCGAAATATACTGCGCCCGTCAGACGATACGCTTGCGGAGCTAACACAGCAGCTGTACGATATAAGCGCCCTTGTGACCTCGTCGCGGCAGGGCTGGGAGCTTGCGGCGTATTCGCGGCTTATCCGGCTGCTCGATATAATCGGCTGCGGCATACGCGAAAACTTTTTCATCGGACGCGGAAACGCTCTCCCGCCGCTGCCGGATAAGATACTGACCTATGTAAACGAGCATTACAGCGATATAACGACGGCTGAGAGCATAGCGCGGGTATTTGGCATAAGCCCGTCCTACCTCTCTCGTATTTTCAAAAAAAGTATGGATATCACGCTCAATCAGTATATACAGGCTAAGCGGATAGCACGCGCCAAAACGCTGCTTTCATCGGGTTCAAGTGTCGCGCAGGCGTGCTTCGGCTGCGGCTTCAATGACTGCTCGCATTTTATTACGGTTTTCAAGAAGCTCGTCGGAACGACGCCGTATAAATATAAAGCCGCGCCGCATAATATGTAATTTCCAATTGTACCCAATTACAGGCGCGGCGAAAATGTCAATTGAGCGGTTTTATGTGAAATTTGTAAATTGAAGCCGCGCCGACTTCTCCGATAATATCTATATGTAAAATATTTCCATGCAAATATTGAAAAGTACTTGTAAATATTATGCTTATGTAGTATAATATTTGTACTTGCAGTTTGGAGATGTAAAATAGTGATTGATCCTTGTGGCTATAATATACTGCTTTACGGCATGAACGCAGGCGAAAGCGAAGCGCTTGCCGATCTGCCCGGCGTAAAATTACATATAAATTCGGAGAGCGACCGTGATCGGGCGCTTGACATTATCGAAGGATCGGCTGCGAGGCCTGACGTGGTTCTGATCGATTCTGAGCATGGCAGCGACTGCGAGGACATCGCCGCGGCTATGAATCGGCGGTTTCCGATCGCGCGGCTCCCGTTCATCGTGCTGACAAGCGGAGAAACGTCCGAAAGCGACGAAATGTGGCTCGGGCGGGGCGCTTCAGATGTTATTGGCATCGGGACTTCTCCGGCTCTCATCTTAAAGAGGATCGAAAACGCCGTCGAAGCGGCGCGCGGTGCGGTGCTGCGAGAAAAATATCACCGCGAGCGGCTCATGCGCGACTCGATCATAAACGATTCCATCGCATTTTTCGAAGCTGACATCACCGCCGACAGCATGATCACCGCCGATTCCGAAACGCTCGCATGGGCGGAGGAGCGCAGTATAAAAACCTACGGTGCGCTCATCTCCGCTCTGGCGCAGAGGAATACGACGGGCGAATATTCGCAGATGTTTCTTTCCCGTCTGCGTGCCGATAAGCTGATATCCTGTTATGACGGCGGCAAAAACACCGTCAGCTTTGAATACAGCCGCAGGCAGACCGGCGGGCGAGGCGCGTGGTTCTCGGTGACCGTTCACCTCATCTGCGACAGCGACAACGGACATATACTCGCGCTCTGCCACACTAAGGATATAAGCGATCAGAAGCAGAGCGAGCTTGCCCTGCGCGATATGGCGGAGCGCGATCCGCTCACCGAGCTTTATAACCGCTCGGCGTTTGAGCTTATCGTCGAGCGGACGCTTTCGGAAAACCGTATAGTCGGGGACACCGCCGCGTTCTATATGCTCGATATTGACAATTTTAAAATGATAAACGATTCCTTCGGTCATGATTTCGGCGACGATGTTCTGATCAAGGTCGGAAAAATACTCAAATCGGTGTTCCGCTCGTGCGATTACGTCGGACGGCTGGGCGGCGACGAATATGCGGTGCTCATTCCAAAGGTGGTGGCGCGAAGCGTCATACTCCGCCGTGCCGACGATATCTGCCGCGCGCTGTCCATCGATATAACGAAGGGCGGCGGGGTTCGGCGCATATCCTGCTCGGTCGGAGTCGCGTTCGCGCCGGAGCATGGCTGTGATTTCCGCACACTCTATAAAAGCGCAGATACCGCGCTGTACGACGCGAAAAGTCTTGGCAAAAACTGTTATTCCGTTTATGAGGAATGACCGCACAAAAGCTTGAATTTGTGGCGTCGCCGCACGACTGCATCGAAAATGTGCATTGTACGGACGCCTTAAAATATAGTATAAAATCCCCTTCGAAGGTTCATTTGAATCTCCGGAGGGGATTTTATATGCTATATCAAAATTTTACTTGATTATTTCGCCGTAGCAGGCGCCAAACGCGCAGGCGGCGTTTGCTTCATCGGTGTCGATGTGCATAGCGGGAGCGAATTTGGGAGAAACGCGGCATACGACATCGCCGAATACAAGGCTTCTGCCCTCGCTCGCTATCTTGACCGAAACGATCTGTTTGTCGGAAACTCCGAGGTCAGCGGCGTTTTCGGGGGTGAGGTGAATGTGGCGCTTGGCGGCGATGACGCCCTCGGTAAGCTCGACTTCGCCGCAGGGACCTACCAGCTTGCACGCGCCCGAGCCTTTGATGTCGCCGCTCTCACGGACGGGAGCCGCGATGCCGAGCGTACGCGCGTCGGAAAGCGAAACCTCGACCTGCGAAGCGGGACGCGCCGGACCTAAGATAATGACGTTTGCGATCGACTTCTTAGGACCGACGATGGTAACGCGCTCCTCGCAGGCGAACTGACCGGGCTGGCTCAGATCCTTTTTATGAGTGAGAGTAGCGCCCTCGCCGAAAAGTATAGCTATATGCTCGTCTGTAAGGTGAACGTGGCGGGCGGAGGTCTCTACTAAAATTTTGTTTTCCATATTATGTAAACATCCTTTCGATAAAAAACAGTGAATAATGTCACTTTGTTTATATTATACAATACAAATTGAAAAAAGTAAATACCAAAACGATAAAAAAGCGTGCTTCCATGTTATTTTGACATGGAAACACGCTTTTATCAGATTAAAGGCTTATGAAGCGGCTTCATCCTCGTAAGCGAGGACGCCGGAGCTTTCGAACGGGATATAATCGCAGGGATCGACGCGCAGTCCCGCCATAACAAGCTCAAAATGCAGGTGGTCGCTGTCCGCCGACTCGGATATAGAGCTTTGACCGACGCCCGCAATGACCTGACCGGCCTCGACATGAGTTCCTGTCGCAATTCCCTCCGGCAGAGTGGGTGAAAGGTTCATATAATAGCTTTTCATCGTTCCGCCGTGTTCGACGACGACGGTAGTACCCATAAAGGGATCGGCATAAATGTTCGAGATAACACCCTCGGCGCACGCCATGACCGGAGAGAGCGCTGCGGAGGCGATATCGACGCCGAGATGGACTCTGTAATCATTCATGGTGAGCGAATAGGTGAGCGTGTCCGCGTCATAATCCTTTTGTATGCTTCCGATACAGGGGAGAGTGAAGTCGGTCGGCGCTTTTGCGGGTATCTGATATGAGCTTTGCTCCGCCGCTTCTGTTTCGGCTGATGCGGGAATCTCGGCGGCTTCGGTTTCCTCGGCTATGACCTGCTCCGCGTTTTCGGTATCGGAAGCTGATGCGGGGGCGGTTTCGGCTGGAGCCGCTGTTTCGGGAATGCTTTCAAGCGACGCAATATTGTCGTCCTTTTTGACCGGTGTGTCGGGATAGCCCTCGTCGGCGATCGGGGCGGCGTAGCCGACGCCGTTTTCCATAAGATCGTCCGGCGCGTTTTCACCGCTGTTCAGTATACTGACGACGGCGACCGCGACTATCGATATGACTATCACGGCGAGTATGGCGTAAACAACGCCGCTCGCTATCTTCTGGCGCGATGTAAGATTCATTTTCCATACCATCCTTTTTCTGCGATTTGTACGCTTATTATGTACTTTACCGAAAAGGATTATTCACGTCCCGCTCCCAAAAGTTTATTGAACGGATTTTTTAAACGCCGCATAGGATATAAGGACGGAATATCTCAGCCGGAGCATATCCGCCGTAAAAATGATTCCAAGGAACTTCTAAATAATGTGTAATTCGTCGGCGAATTGATCAGGAACTTCCTAAAAACAACGCCTGATATCTGGAGCTATGTAATAAATGAACAATTTCATCATTGCGCTGTCGCTCACCCTGATCGCCGGACTTTCGACCGGAATCGGGAGCGCGATAGCATTTTTCGCGAAAAAGACCGATTTTCGTTTTCTCTCGCTGTCAATGGGCTTTTCAGCGGGGGTTATGATATATGTTTCGCTTGTCGAAATAATGAACAAGGCGAAGGACGCCCTTTATCCGATATGGGGCGAAAAGACCGGCTGCGGCGCCGTGATAACCGCGTTTTTTATGGGAATGGCGGCGGTGGCGCTGCTCGAACGTGTGCTTCCGGAGCAGCGCGGCGGCGGTGAGGAGGACGGAATGCAGCCGCTCATGCGCACCGGAGCGGTCGCCGCCGCCGCTATCGCGATACATAATTTTCCCGAGGGGTTAGCGACCTTCATTTCAGCATACCGCAGTCCCGCCATGGCGCTTCCCATCGTCGCGGCGATAGCGCTGCATAATATACCCGAGGGGATATCGGTGTCCGTGCCGATATTTTACGCCACAGGCAGCCGCCGCCGCGCGTTCTGGTGGTCGTTTCTTTCTGGACTTGCCGAGCCTGCCGGAGCGCTCATCGGCTTTGTGCTGCTGCTGCCGTTCATGACCGACGCGGTGTTCGGGCTGCTGTATGCTTTTGTCGCCGGGATAATGGTGTATATGTCTGTCGCCGAGCTGCTGCCCTCCGCTATAGAATACGGCGGGGCGCAGAGGGCGACTGCCGGAGCAGCCGTCGGAATGTTCATTATGGCAGCAAGCCTATGGATGTTCATTTAAAATCATGTGACGAAAAACGTCCGCAACATTTGTGAGGAGGATACATATGGCAGTCAAAATATTTGTCGATCAGGGGCATAACCCGCGAAATCCCAATTCGGGCGCGGAGGGAAACGGTCTTAACGAGCAGGATCTTACATATAAAATCGGGGTGCTGCTTGCGCAGCTGCTCGAGGAGGATCCCCGCTTTGAGGTGAAGCTTTCGCGCAATTCTCCGACAGAACAGCTTGGAACTTCGAATGCGACGTCGCTCGCCGCCCGAGTTAACGCCGCCAACGAGTGGGGCGCGGATTATTTCATCAGCCTTCACGCCAACGCTTCGGATATCCCGACGGCGTCTGGCTCGGAGGCGCTCGTATATTCTGCGCCGTCGACGGCGTCGGCGCTCGGCGAGGATATTCTCGCGGGGCTTAACGCCGAAACCGGCATACCAAACCGTGGCATATCGCTGCGTCCGGGGCTGTACGTCCTGCGAAAGACGCAGATGCCGGCGGTGCTTGTCGAAATGGGATTCATCAGCAACGCCGCCGAAGCCGCGCTGATGGATACCGAGCCGCAGCTTTTCGCCGCGGGCATTTACAACGGCATTGTCGATTATATAGGCGGCTGATATGCGCCGCGGAGTAATCCGCGGCGTTTTTATATTGCTGTTATCGGTAAATGGTGTGCGTTAGAATTTTGTTTTTCGCGTGCGAAATGGGTGTGAATCTGCGCGGACGGCTTATCGATGATTTTTCGTTTACGAAACGGGTACGAACCTGAAAGGACGGACAACCCTACGGTTTTCCGGCCTCTCAGAGTCGCCCGCTTTCTATTGGAACGGTGCGCGTGAGAAGGCGCGGCTCCCGCGTGTGAAATAAGCACGATGGTGGCGTTCACACAAGCCGCATATTCTTCATTTGCGGCAAAATAAGC
>JBAXZA010000103.1:0-6541 GCA_041670545.1 Eubacteriales bacterium
CTCGCCCTTCTTGATAAGCGTAACAATGCCGTCAGCATCGACGGTCGCAACGGTTTCGTCGGAGGACGTCCACGCGGCGGTCGGCTCGGTCATGTTGAAATAGGTGTAATCGAGGTCGAGCGTGCCGCCGACATAGCCGGTGACGTTCTTTTTGCTTATCTCGACAAGCGGGCGACAGATAGCGATAATGGGTGCGTAATCATCGGCGTCGTCGATAACATATTGAAGAATTATCGCATTACCCATAACCGAAGTGCCTTTATCATCCTCAAATTCAATAATTTGAGATCTGCTTACAATTTTCCATTTTTCTGTTGCGTTTTTAGACGTATCTACTCCTGAATTAGGCTTGTGTGCATTCATAGCCTTTATATCAGATAATCCCATAATTGTTGTATTGATACTATTCAATTCATTTGAATATAAAACTTCACCTTGGACTCCTCTATATTGTATATTTTGAGCTTCTGTTTTAAAATCAGGTCTATGCAGTACATCGCCGGGATACAGGTATGTTAGTTTCTGGTAATTAGCATCTGATTCGAAGTTGATGTTATCCTTACCGTATTGAGCCGCAAATGCCGCCGTAGACAGCGCCGAAACAAGCGTTACCGCCGTGAGCGCGAGAATTGCCAGCTTCTTTATTTTCGCAAAAAACGTTGCATTTTTCATTTTCTATTTCTCCTAAAAGTTTATTTTCGTTAATTACCGCTTTGTAATTCCCTTGCCCTTGACGATGATATTGCATTTCAGCTCGCCGTAGCCCTCGACGGTGAGGGTGATTGTCACCTCGCCCTTTTTGATAAGCGTAACAATGCCGTCAGCATCGACGGTCGCAACGGTTTCGTCGGAGGACGTCCACGCGGCGGTCGGCTCGGTCATGTTAAAATAGGTGTAATCGAGGTCGAGCGTGCCGCCGACATAGCCGGTGACGCTATGGTGCGAAAGCTGTACCATCGGGAGTGCGATTGCGACGGGCGGCGTGAAATCGTCGTCAGTCATGACTGCTTTCAGAATAAGTGTTCTTTGCGTTTTATTACTGCCACTGATATTTTGTACGATTTCCCAATGATCAAACGCGGAGGGATTTGATCCGTCATATTTCAATATTGTTATTGTCCATCCGGATTCTGTTTTTTGAACATTTTCAATCTCATCATTATCAAAATCGAGATATTTTACAGTACTGCATATACAAGAGCTACCACCATTATCGCTATTTGTTGATTCTAATATATCGCCCGGATAAAGCTTTGTGTCGGATGAGTAGTTGGAATCGTAATAAAAGTTTGTTACAGAATCGCCATATGTAGCCGCAAAGGCGGAAACCGTGAGCATCGCGGCTGTGAGGGCGAGCAGAGCGAGCTTTTTCAATCTTTGCTATAATGTTTTGTGTTCATTTTTATTCACCTTTAATATTTCTTATATTACTGAAAGTATATCATGTTTTGCAGTATTTTGCAACAATATTTTCCATAAAAATAAAATCCGAAATTTTACTTTGGGATTTTATTTTGGTTATCTTTTTATAATTCCCTTGTTCTTGACCGTGACCGCGCAGGTGAGCTGACCGTAGCCAACAACGTCGAGCGTTATGGTCGCCTTACCCTTCTTAACGAATGTCACGATGCCGTCCGCGTCTACCGTCGCGACAGCTTCATCGGACGATGCCCATGTCACCTCGGGGGTGCGCATATTGAAGGATTTGAAATCGAGGTCGAGCGTGCCGCCGACATAGCCGGTGGCACTGCGGCGCGAAAGCTGTACCGTCGGGAGCGATACGGATACTGGTACGAAGTCGTCGGCGTCGGGAACAAATTGAAGAATCAACGCAAGTTTCGTTACGCCATCAAGACCGATATCTTGTTCTCTGCTAACAATAAGCCATTTTCCACCAGCAACATTGCTATATTTCGTATTTATATCAGATATTTTTTTAATCTCATATGATACACCGGACATATTATACTCATTCATATCATCGGTGAGAATATCTTTGCCGTTTTCATCTCTGTATTGAACAAATTTAACTTTTGTTCCATTATTATAACAATTCAATATATCTCTGGGATTTAAATACGTGCATTTAGCAAACTTTGCATCTTCTTCATAGTTTCCGTATAGCGCATCTCCATGTTGATACTTCTTCTCACCGTATTCCGCCGCCCATGCTCCGACGGACAGTGCGCTCACCAGCATTACTGCGGTCAGTGCGAGCATTGCCAGCTTCTTCATTCGTGCGAAAAATGTTGCTTTCTTCATTTTAATTTCTCCTTAATTTTATATATGTTTATTACCGCTTGGTAATGCCCTTGCCCTTGACGTTGATATCGCATTTCAGCTCGCCGTAGCCCTCTACGGCAAGGGTGATTGTCGCCTTGCCCTTGCCAACGAACGTCACGATGCCGTCCGCGTCGACGGTCGCGACGGTTTCGTCGGAGGACGTCCACGCGGCGGTCGGCTCGGTCATGTTGAACCATGTGTAATCGAGGTCGAGCGTGCCGCCGACGTAGCCGTTGCCGCGTTCGAGCCGAGCGCAAGGACGGAAACAAGGGTCGCGGCGCAGAGCGTTATTGACAGCGCTTTTTTCATAAGCTTAATAAAATTTTTTTATCTTTTCCTCCAAAAACTTTATAATCATCGTTATTCCATATTATACTATTTTATGACATACGCCGCAAGTGATTTTTAAAATTTCTTTTTTTGCATGATTGTTTATCGAAATTCGCTGCCGTCGGCGAAAAATACCGCCGTGCGCGTCGTCGTCCAATCGGTCAGACGAAGCACGCTCGCTACATACTCGGGATTGAGATAATGCGCGCTGTCGGCGCTGAGCGTTACGCGAATGGTGTCGCCGTTCGCCTTGTATTCGCGTATCATCGGCGCGATATCGACCTCTTTTTCGCCGTTTTTGGTGTTTTTCAGTATCGGAATACTCTCCGCCGAGAGCTTTGCTACCTCCGCGTCCAAAAGCTGCGGCGAGCTAAGCTCATATTCCGCCCATGCTATCTCCGACAGCTTGCTTTGCGGTATGTACGCGTCCAGCACGTTCATCTCGGGCGAGAGCGCGCCGTCGAGCGAACGGATAAGCGTTTCCCTTTCCATCGGACGCGTGAGTCTGATATCGATATATTCGCACAGACTCTCCGTTCCGATCGAAAGCGGGAGGGCAAAGGTCATTTTCGGGTGGGGATTGAAGCCCTGACTGTACCATACGGGGATTTTCGCGCGGCGCAGAGCCGTTTTTACAGTGCGCTGTATATCGAGGTGCGAGATAAATTTTAAACTGCCGCGTTTCTCGAATTTTATTCTGACTGCGCCCTCGGGAAGAAGCTCGGCGGTATTTTCTGTGTTTTCCGTTATGGTCTGCGCGGTATTTTCCGCGTTAATGACATTTTCGTTTGTATTTACAGCTTCGGACACGGCGTTCTCTCTCCTCCCAGACGGTTTGCGCCGCAGCCGGAGCATTGCTCGCGGCAGTTGGGCGTCGTTTTGTGTTCGTATGCCTTATCGCGCTCGCGGCGCAGAAATTCCTTTGTTACGCCGATATCGATATTATCCCACGGCAATATTTCGTCCGCGCCAAATTCCCGGTTCGCGTAGAACGCCGGATCAATTCCGCAGTCGCCGAAAATCTCCATCCATTTATCATAATCGAAAAATTCGTCCCAGCTGTCAAATCTGACTCCGCGCTTATGAGCCTCCAGCAGCGCCGGAGCAAGACGCCTGTTTCCGCGCGCGAATACAGCTTCGAGCCGCGAAACCTTTGCCTCATGCCAGTTATAGCGTATTTTTTTATCGGATATTTTACTCCCCAGATATTTCTGCTTGTCGCAGAGAACCTCGAGCGCGTCCTGCCCCTCCCACTGGAACGGCGTGAACGGCTTCGGAATAAAGCAGGACACCGAAACGGTCACCTGCGGCGAGCGTCCCCGCAGCTCGCGCGGAACGGTGTAGTAAAGGTCTATAACATCCTTCGCCAGCTTCGCGATGCCGTCGAGATCGTCATACTGCTCGGTGGGCAGTCCCTGCATGAAATAAAGCTTAACGCTCGATTTACCCGCTTCAAACGCGACGCGGCAGGCGCGGAACAAATCGTCCTCGCAGACGTTTTTGTTGATGGCGTCGCGCAGACGCTGCGTTCCCGCTTCGGGGGCGAAGGTAAGTCCTCCTGTGCGCACGGTCGAGATTTTGTCCATCAGCTCCTTTGTGAAGCTGTCGACGCGCAGCGATGGCAGCGAAAGGCTGATCTGCTCGGCGTTCGTCCACGAAAGCAGACGGTCGGTAAGCTCGTCAAGCTTTGAATAATCGGAGATGGAGAGCGAGGAGAGCGAAATTTCGTCAAAGCCGCTGGCGTCGACAAGCTCACGCGCCTTGCAGTCGAGCACCTCGGGGGATTTTTCGCGCACGGGGCGGAATATCATTCCCGCCTGACAGAATCGGCAGCCGCGTATGCAGCCGCGGTAGACCTCGAGCACGACGCGGTCATGCACCGTTTCGATATATGGCATGACCAGCTTCGAGGGGTAATAGGCTTTGTCCATATCGCGCATTATCCGCTTTGTTATCTTCGCGGGAACGCCGGGATATTTCGGAGCAAACGCCGAAATCGTTCCGTCCGGGTTATATGAAACGTCGTAGAGCGACGGAACATAGAAGCCCTCGAGGTGCGAAACCTCGCGGAGGAATTTTTCGCGCGTATAAACTCCGTCCGTTTTCATTTTTATATAAAGACGGGCAAATTCGCAGAGCGCGTCCTCGCCCTCGCCTATCGAGAATACGTCGAAAAATTCCGCGACCGGCTCGGCGTTGTAGGCGCACGGACCGCCGCCGAGGACTATTGGATCGCCCTCGCCGCGCTGCGCCGCCATAAGCGGTATGCCGCCCAGCTCGAGCATATTGAGAACGTTTGTATAGCAAAGCTCATATTGCAGCGTGAAGCCGACGATATCGAACACCGAAAGCGGATCTCCGCTTTCGTGTGCGCGCAGCGGTTCATTTGCGGCGCGAAGCTCGCGTTCCATATCCACCCACGGCGCGTAGGCGCGCTCGCACCAGAAGCGGTCAATGGTATTGAGCACGCCGTAGAGCAGTCTTACGCCGAGGTTTGACATTCCGATCTCATAGGTGTCCGGAAAGCAGAACACCATACGGGCGTCGAGCGCGTTTTTATCCTTTATTATCTGCGCATATTCGCCGCCGCTGTAACGCCCGGGCTTTAATACGCTTTTTAGCAGTTTATCTGAATACATTTTTGAAAAATCCCTTCCTTTTACGCTTATGGCTTGTAACGGTGCGCGCCGCCTTTTTATGCAAAAAATCCCCGCCGCTCGGGCGGGGATTTTTTTAAATGAGCAGCTTCGCGATAATGACCATGGGCAGCACCCAAAATAGCTGATAGAGCGCGACCAGCCATGAGCTGACGTCGCCCGCCTTGCCCATCATCAGCACAAAAGCCATCAGTATAACGCTTATGACGATCGAGAATATTTTTACCACAGTATTGGTTTTGGTAACGTGCAGCACGCGGTCGCAGAGCGTCAGCGTCGTGAGCAGGTTCTTTGCGCTGCCTCTTGTGACGATTCCGCTGTCCGAATGCTCGTCCTCCTCCTCGGCGGGAGCGGTCGAGCGGCATTTTATCACCTTGACAGGATACTTCGACAGTTTAATACGCGCCGAAAGCATACGGTCGTTAACATTGGGATCAAAGCTCTTGATGCCGATGCAGAGTCCCGCCTTGTAAAGCTGTTTGAGGATATATTCAAAATCGCTGTCGATAAGATACTGTATGTAAAATTTTGCCGCGATGTTCGAGCTTACCGCGAGATACATTACGCAGACCTCGCCTCCGCCCTCGATGTCGTCGTCCTCTCCGGGATTTATCGGCATGATGTTGCGCGCCTTCATATAATCAGCCTTGCCGATGAAAACGCGGCGGCCGTCGACTACGGCGTCGATGCCGTCCTCGGATATCTCGAGCACCTCGACGTCGGGCGTCTTGTGAAGATCGAGCGTTGCGATGTCAAGCACGTCGGCGAGCGGGCCGCCGGTCTTGCCGAACACGCAGGAGGCGTAGTACATGACCTCATCAATCATGAATTTGCCAACCACCTGCACCGTTTTGACCTTGACTCCGACCGACGGAAACACCTCGCGGTCGTCGAAGGTCACGGCTGAGCCGCTCGCGTATTCCTCAAGCGACGCTTCGCCGATAATAGCGCTGTCCGCGGCAAACGCCTCGCGGCTCGCCTTGAAAAAGGGGTATGAATAGGTAATAAGAATCGAAAAGGGCATTGCCATGAGCAGGGTTATATAGCCGATGCGCAGTCCCTCGTAGGCGCCGCCGCCGATTATGCAGGCAGCCACCGCGAATATGACCGCGATGCAGACGACCAGCGGCACAAACGCGAGAATAACGCTCCTGCCGCGAGGATACGCCCTCATGCGGCGGTAAAATCCGTCGATGAATGACGCTTTTTTAACTCTGAACAGCACGGGATTTTCGGGAATGTAATCGTAGAACGCGGCTGATTCGCCGTCC
>JBAXZA010000104.1:0-6512 GCA_041670545.1 Eubacteriales bacterium
TCGACGAACCGACCGGCGAGCTTGACCCCCAGAGCAGCATAAAAATTTTCGAGCTTATCAGCGAGATGAACCGCGCGTTCGGCACCACCGTAATTGTCATCGAACAGAAGATAATGCTGCTCGCAAATTATGTCAAGCGGCTCGCGGTGCTGTCACACGGAAAAATATGCCGCGACGGAACTGTCCGCGATGTCCTGCGCCATTCCGACGAACTGCGCCAAATCGGGGTCAACTGTCCGCGGGTGGTTACACTTTCTGACAATCTCTCCCGGCGCGGCTTCTTTGATCCGCCGCAGATTGCAATCAATGTCGATGAAGCCGCTTTGATGATAGGTGAGAAACTATGATACAATTTAAAAACGTATCGTTCGGCTACGACCGCGATATTATCGTTAAGAATCTGTCATTTTCATTATCCGACGGCGAATTTACCGCGATGATAGGCTCAAACGGCGCGGGAAAATCGACGACAGCGCGTCTGCTTGACGGTTTGCTCAAGCCCTCCTCCGGCTGTATCGAGATCGACGGCGAAGATACCAAAAAGCTGCGCGCAAGCGCTTTAGCACGTAAAATCGGCTTCCTGTTTCAAAATCCCGACCGTCAGCTCTGCCGAAAAAGCGTTCGCGAGGAGCTTGAATTCAGCCTTGAATGCGTTTACGACCGTAAAAAACACGGCGATATGATCGCGCGGGCGGTCGATGATACGCTCGCCGCTTTTACGCTTGACGGCGGTGCTGCTCCGTTCGAGCTTAGCCGCGGTCAGCGTCAGAAGCTCGCGCTGGCGTCGGTCGTCATACGCCGCCCTGAGCTTATTATCCTCGATGAACCGACGACGGGACTCGACTGGAAGGAATGTATGTCGGTTATGGAAATCGTTCGTTCGCTGAACATCGGCGGCATGACCGTTTTTATGATCTGCCACGATATGGAGATAGTTCTCGATTTCGCACAACGGGCGCTCGTTATGAACGATGGTACGCTCACAGCCGATGGAGATGTTCGAGATATCTTTAATTCACCCGAGATATTATCCCGCGCTTCCCTGCTTCCACCGCAGATCGGCGAGCTTTCGCGCAAGCTGGGCGAAGCTTTTCACGGCATACTTACGGTCGACGAAATGACCGCAAAATTATGCGCAGGTATGACGCTATGAAGGGTTTTCTCGATTACTGCGCCGGAAATTCCGTGCTGCACAGGTTAAATCCCCTTGTCAAGCTGTTTTTTGCGCTCGCAACAGCGGTTTCGGCGTTTATATCCTCCTCGCTGCTATTCGTGGCGCTGCTGATCGTCATCGATCTCGCGCTCGGCTATATTGGCGGAATAGCGAAACGCACACTCGGAATATTCAAAGGACTCGCTAAGATATCGATGCTGCTCATCATAATGCAGCTGCTCATCATTCACGACGGCAATGTGCTCCTTCCACTGCCGCTCGGAATGTCGATAACCGATCACGCGCTGCGCACGGCTTTGCTTATCGTAGAACGGCTGATAGCGTCCACCATTCCGCTTACTGTTATGCTTTCAGTCACGCAGATGAACGATCTGTCGAACGTTTTGGTGCGCTGCCTGCATATACCGTGCAAATACGCGTTTGCTTTCACCACAGCGATACGCTTTATCCCGCTGTTCGCGCAGGAGATGGAGTCTATCATCGAAGCTCAGACCTCGCGCGGCGTCGAATTTGATACCAAAAACATCGTGAAAAAGCTGGGGCTGGTGCTTCCGCTCTGCATTCCGCTGCTCGTGACCTCAGTCAGAAAAATCGATATCAGCGCCGTATCGGTGGAAATGCGCGGATTCAATATGAGAAATCCTGCGAATTTTTACAACACCTATCGAATCTCTCCTCCGGATATCATCGCCGCTGCGCTTGCCGCGCTCATGGTTGCCGCTGCCGTTATATTCTGATAACAATCAAAAAAACCTTCCTCAAAGGAAGGTTTTTTTGATGTCGAAATCATATAATCTGGATCACCAACAGGTCTTGTTCGTTGATGCTTTATACTCTTGCTTTGGGCAGAGAGTATTTCTGCTGATAGGAGCTGAAATCGCTCACATAATGCGGTTCGCCTGAGGTTTTGATATCATTGAGATATTCGTGCGTGTCATATGACGAATTGCGTATCTGTATCAGACACACCGCGATATTCGAGCAATGATCCGAAACTCTCTCGAAATTGGCGAGTAGATCGGACAGAATGAAACCAAGTTCAATCGTACACTGTCCCTGCTGAAGCCGCTTTATATGCCGCATTTTTATATCGTTGCGAAGATCGTCGATAACCTGCTCGAGCGGCTCAACGTGAGCGGCGTAGGTATAATCGTTATTTATAAACGAATCGAAGGTTATATCGAGTATTTCCCGCAGCGCGTTTATAATGACGTCAAGCTCACCCATTGCCTGCTCGGAAAAAGCGATTTTCTTTTCGTGCATCTCGTCGATAGCCTGTGCAATATTGAGCGCGTGATCGCCTATTCGCTCGAAATCTCCGATCGAATGAAGCAGCTCTGTGATCTGCTCGCTCGAGCGGTTGCTAAGCTCCTTCGTTGACAGCTTGACGAGGAAGGTACCGAGTTTATCCTCGTAATCATCAATCAGATCTTCATTATCCACCACCGACTGCGCGGATTTTTCATCGTATTTATATATAAGATTGAGCGAATCACACAAGATTTCATGCGAAAGCTTAGCCATTTTGACTGTCATGCTCTGGCATTCGTTGATCGCGAAAGCGGGAGAAAGCAGCAAACGCTCGTCGAGGAAAACATAGGTTTCCTTCTCCTCTTTCTTCTCGCGTATGGTAAGGCAGGCGAGCTTCTCGAGCTGTTTTGTAAACGGAAGCAGCACCACGGTCGTGAAAACGTTGAACACGCTGTGACATATCGCGATGCCGAACGGATTTATCGTCATATCCTTGAACGCAAAATTGAATATCGCATCGGCGGCGTAAAACAGCAGCAGACAGATCACCGTTCCGATAACGTTGAAATAAATATGTACCGCGGCGACGCGTTTTGCGTTTTTATTCGCACCAATGGCGGAAAGCACGCTCGTTACGCACGTTCCGATATTCTGCCCCATTATTATCGGAAGCGCAACGCCGTAGGTGACGCCGCCGGTCAGCGAAATCGCCTGCAATATACCGACAGAAGCCGCTGAGCTTTGAATCACCGCCGTTATGATCGTTCCTGCAAGCACGCCGATGATCGGGTTGCGGAACATTATGAGCGCGTTTTGAAATTCCGGTATGTCGGCGAGCGGACTGACCGCGTCGCCCATTGTGGTCATGCCGAACATCAGAATCGAAAAGCCGACCATAATGTTGCCGATATCTTTTTTCTTGCCCTTTTTACCGGTCATTATCAGAATAATACCGATAATCGCCACTATCGGCGCGAATGAGGTTGGCTTCAAAAGTTTCAGGAAAATATTATCGCTTTGGATTCCGGAAAGCGACAGCAGCCACGCCGTCAGAGTAGTTCCGATATTTGAACCCATGATAACGCCGATGGTCTGACCGAGCTGCATTATGCCGGAGTTTACAAGTCCGACGAGCATAACGGTCATTGCGGACGACGACTGTATCGCTATCGTGATTCCAGCGCCGAGCAGCAAACTTTTGAGCTTGGACGATGTCATCGCCTTGAGCACCGTTTCGAGCTTTCCGCCCGCCATTTTTTCGAGTCCCTTGGACATTACGGTCATACCGTACAGGAAAAACGCGAGTCCTCCGAACAGTGTAAAGAAACTGAAGATATCCATACCGCATCCTCCGCAATATTTATGCTTTTCACAAAGCTATATTTCTATCGGACTATTAGCATTTTTTATAGTATCATAAATATATGTAATGAGTCTGCACACATCTTGTAAAATAAAAGTTAACTTTCTGTTAATATGTTTTATTTGTTAAAATATTACAAAAAACGGCGCCGTAAGCTGTTACGGCACCGTTTTAAAACGTTTATTTTATTATATTCATTCCGTCGAAGAAAAACACACCATATCCATCGCCGGTTTTTCCGGTTTCGGACAGCCAATCCGCATATGCGCGTCGGAATGAGGTGTCGCGTGCAAGCGTCTGCGGATCGTAATTCTCATGCCGTCCCCAAATTCTCCACATATTATGAAGATCGCCGCTTTCGCTATCTTTGATGATATCGAAATCGTGCATGAACGAAAGCACATTGGAGTTTTTCGGCAAAAACTGTTCGTGCTTGGGATATAAAAGCCATGAATCACAAACAAAAGTCCCGCAGCAAAAAAATTCATACGCGCGCCGATACGCGTCGAGCCGGCTCTCAACGGTCAGCGGATCGCCCTCTGGTATATGCATATTTATAACGGTATCGCCGCGACGGACGGTATGTCCGCTTTTAGTAAAGCTGTCGCACTCAAATTTCTGATAATGAAATTGCAGCCGTCCCAAACGGAATATTTCACAGCGGAGCTGATTTGAAAGCCAATCGTATTCGCGAAGTCCCCAGACGCCGAAATCGCGGCGGCATACCTTCGACCATATGGTCAGATCGCGCAGAGAATCGTAGAATATTTCCTCGTCATAGCCCTTTTCGCAGTAGTTACGACGCATTGTCGCGGAATACAGTATCGTAAAGGCAAGCGCCAGACCATAAGGTTCGATCGAATATTTCTCCGCAAGCGCGGCGATATATTTGAAGGAGCAGTCGCCGCCGAAGTATTTATCTCGGACGTTTATGTAATCAGCATAAAATCCGGCTTCGCTCACAACGCGTTTATACACGGCGTCAAAAATCGAAACCGCTTCGTCCGGTAAAGAAATTTTATTAAATAATATTTTATAATCATTCATTATTTGCACCACATATCGTATATTTATTCAGTATTTCAATGACATTTGTACGTTAAAATTTATCAGTTCAGACACATTAATATTATACATTATAATTGCTTATTTAGCAAGTATTATTTTGCTTTTCGTCAAAATACTCTTTACATTGTGCAAATAAAATGTTATAATATTTTTAATAAATCTCTTATTAACTCGCCGCGCATTTTAAACATGGGCTTTTTAACGCTTTGTTTTTAAGGAACCTCTGATTAATTCGCCGGCGCGTTGAAATCAAGGGCGTTTAGCCCTTGTATTTCAACATTTGCGCCGACGAATTACACATTATTCAGATGTTCCTTAACATCGGCGTCGACAAATTACACATAATTCAGAGGCAATCAGTATAAAAGGGGGCGCTGATATGGACAGAACGCGTGTCGTCATGTATCTTAAACGAATAGGGCTGAATTTGAATCCGGATAATCTCAGACCGGATTTTGAGCTTCTGCGCAAGCTGCAATACGCGCACGTCACAACCGTCCCATATGAAAATCTCGATATAATCCGCCGTGTGCCGCTCGAGCTTACGTTCGACGCGCTTTATGATAAAATCGTTCGGCGCGAACGCGGCGGATATTGCTTCGAGCTTAACTGCGCCTTCAACTGGCTGCTGCGTCAGCTCGGTTATCAGACGCAAAGCTGCTTTGCCCGCTATCTGCGCGGCGAAAACGATATTCCGATGCGCCGCCACCGCGTTATCATCGTCACCTCGCCTTTTATCGACGGCAGAGCGCTCTGCGACGTCGGCATTGGCGAACGCGCGCCGCGTTATCCTCTCAAGCTTGAAGCGGATACGATTCAGGAGCAGTTCGGCGAAACCTATCAGTTCAACGAGGACGACGATTTCGGCTGGGTGCTCGCCGATCTGCATGAGGAAAAATGGGGCGTTTTTTTCGCGTTCACCGAGGAGAAACAGCTTGAGGTGGATTTCAAGGCGATCTCCTTCTGGTGCGAACATTCTCCGGAGTCGCCTTTTCGCAGCAAGCTGATGGTGTCGATCAAAACAGATCTCGGACGAAAAACCATAGCCGATATGTCCTATAAAATATTCGAAAGCAACGGCGTTACCGAACACATCATCGCAGATCAGCTTGAGCTTTATCGCGTCCTGCGCGAGGAATTCGGCATAATCTCAGAGTGACTGGGACGGGGATACGTTGGGAGCTTCCTGCAAGAAGCCCACAAACAAAATTTGCAATAACCAAATACATACTGTACAGTATGCAATATTCGGCATTGCTATATAATAAAACGTCGGCACGCATGGTTTTCGTGTCGACGTTTTATTATATATTATATCTGGATTTCGATTTCGTCAGGAGACGGATAGGCGGGAAAATTCTGTGCCGGTGTATCAGCATACCAATATGCTACCGACATAAAATCGTCGCGGCGGACAAGATAGCGTCCTTCGCTGCGCCAGCCGAGATCCTGTATGGTCACACGCAGATTCTTTTCAAACCTTATCGGATCGCAGATATGGAAGCGATACATCGAAAAACGCTGCTGAGAGCGGTATAATCCGTTGGGATTTATTACCTGATACATACCCATATACTGACCCGAATAGGTTTCGTAACGTCCGTTGACATCCCAGTCGTAAGCACCGCCAAAATAATCTTCCGTTCCCGTGCCGCA